>NZ_JBEYFC010000045.1:0-30675 GCF_040634175.1 Streptomyces sp. NPDC007162 | reverse complement strand
GGTCAGTTGCGCACGCGTCACACCAGAGTCCTACCGGACCGACACCCCGCCCGGGGCCAGAACCCGGGTTTGATCACAACTGAAGACAGTCCCTAACGGCAGCGGCTGCCCCGAGTGCCGAGAGCATGGCAAGTCCCGCATCGAGCTTGATCACTGGGCAGCTGCGGAGCGCGCCTTCGGCGGAGCGTCGTCCGGCCAGTCAGTGCGGCACGAGGCATTCGCCCGGCGTGCGAACTGGCTCGTCGACATCACGGTCGAGACGGCAGGGGAGCGGAAGCTCGCCATCGAGTACGACGGCTCCTACTGGCACGCGGACAAGGTTGACCTCGACATCGAAAAGTCCCGTGACCTGCTGGCCGCCGGATACCTGGTGGCCAGGCTACGCGAGTATCCACTGCCACCGCTGTCGATCGACGACCCGAACTACGCGGAGTTCGTCGTGTACTCGGCGATGCCGAAGCCGGACGAGACAATCGGTTGGGTGAGGGACTGGGCAAGCAGGCGGGACGAGGGGTCGGCAGCCCAGCGCTGAGGCCTGTTGTCGTGAGGCGGCCGCCGCCTCTCACCTGCCGGTGGGAATAGGCCGCGGCGGAAGGCACGACAGACTGTCCCGGACCCGAGCTGAAACGGCCCGACGAGTCCCGACCGGGAGCCAGGGCCGGGCTTTTGACACCTGGCCCCTCACGGGCCGCGCTGTGCTGGCCGACCGGTAGCCCGTACGCGGGCAGGGAGAATGCGCCGAGCCGTACGCACGGAGAGGCGAGTCGAGCGACGAACGCCCCCTTACGTGCGGACGACTGCATCCCCTGCCGTGCCGAAACCGTCCGCCAGGAACGACCCCCACGCGCGTGAGGAAGACTGGTCTGCACGTGTTCGGTATCCCAAACCTGGGAGATACCCCGCGGGTGCGGGGACGATGACCGGGGGGGCGAGGAGGATGGAACGACCCCCGTGTGTGTGGGGGGAGCATCCCAAGACGATCGTTGTCGACCGGGGAAAGGTCAACAGACCCCCACGCGTGTGGGGAAGACACGTTCCACCAGAAGGTGGAGGAGGCCGCCGCGGACTGACCCCCACGCGCGTGGGGAACACGATAGTGCCGCACCGCGCGGCGTAGCGCAGGAGGACAGACCCCCACGTGTGTAGGGAAGTAAGGCCCGGAGAGGCCTGTGATGACCAGCAGAGATGGACCCTCGCGTAAGGCGTGGAAACCAGCGGACCCGAGCTCAGGCTACACCCACCCGCGCGGGGGACTGCCGCCGCGCGAGATGATCCGCATGCGGCATGCTGGGCAGCAACACCCGTGTTTGCGGGGCGAGTTGGCATAGGGAGGGAGCGGTCGGTGGGAGTGCGGGAGGACGCCCGGCGCGGCGGGATCGATCTGAAGCCGTGGGGCAAGTTCGACCGCGGGCAGCGGGCGGTGTATCCCCTGCTGTTCCATCTGCTGGATGTTGCGGCGGTCGCCGGTGTGGTCTGGGACCGGTACCTGACCCGCGGTCAGCGCCGGCTGATCGCTTCCGGTCTGGGCGTGACCCTGGCCGAGGCGCGCTGCCTGGTGATGTTCTTCGCCGGTCTGCACGATCTGGGCAAGCTGTCCGCTTTCCAGGAGCAGGAGGCGCATCCCTGGGCCCGTATCAGCGACACTCTGCGCTCGGACACCCGTAACTGGCGGAGCATGCCGCACGAACGGGCGACCATGCACAGCGTGCTGCACCTGCTGGCAGAGGCGGGCTATCCGGTGGACACGTCCGACAGCCCCGGTGTGCTGGTGGCGCAGATCCTGGGCGGGCACCACGGCCGGTTCCTGCAGGTCGACATCGACGGCGCGGCCAAGACCGCCCGCGTCAACCTCACACTGGGCGGAGCGGCCTGGCAGGACCTGCGCCGCCGTTACTTCGCCCTGGTGCGCCATCTGACCGGCGCCACCGCAGTGCCCACGGATGTGACGGTGCAGGCGGCCGTGCTGATCACCGGAGTCGGCATCATCGCGGACCGGCTGGCCAGCCAGGGGCATTACTGGCTGCCCAAGGCCCAGGCGCCCGCCTTCGGCGCCGGCGAACACTACGCCCAGGCCGTCCTGGACGCCCCCGCCCTGTTCGAGGAGTCCGGGCTGGACCGCGTCGTCTTGCCGGAAACACCCTTCACTCAGGCGCACGGCGGCCTGGACAAACCCAACGACCTGCAGGCCTCGGTGTTGGAGCAACTCGGGACTGCGGTGGGGGAGAAGGGGCCCGGCATCGTTGTGGTCACCGACGCCACCGGTGGCGGCAAGACCGTCGCTGCGCTGGAAGCCGCGCGGATCTTCAACGCCACCGGTGACACGGCCGGCATCCTGTGGCTGCTGCCGACCACGGCCACCACGGACGCCGCCTACGACATCCTCGAGGCCTATGTAGCCGCCCACCGCCCCGAGCACGCTCCTGTCTCCCTGGTCCACAGCCACCCGTACCTCAACACCGCCTACAACGATCACCGCCTCGCCGCCCACGCGCCCTCGACGAGCGATGCCTACTGGCCCGGCGGTGACGACGGCGACGAGCCGGCGGCGGGGGAGCGGCCCGAGGAGCGGGTGACGGTCCCGGACGGCTGGCTGCGCGGCTGGGACAGGGCACTGCTGGCCCAGTTCACCGTGGCCACCCACGACCAGGCCCTCATGGCCGCCCTGCCGGTCCGCTTCAGCGCCCTGCGCATGCTGGCCCTCTCCGGGCGGACCGTCATCGTCGACGAGGTCCACGCCCTGCCCCCGTTCATGCGGCGGACGCTGTCACGGCTGCTCAACTGGCTGGGCGCGCTCGGCTGCCCGGTGGTGCTGCTGTCCGCGACGCTGCCCGCCGGCACCGCCGACGAACTCGTGCGCAGCTACCTCGACGGCGCCGGCCACCCCCATGCCGCAACAGCACACCTGGACTGCCGGCCCCCCTACCCCGGCTGGCTCTACGCCGCGGCCCGCGACGCCTCGCTCACCCGCATCGACCCTGCCGCGGCCGCCGCCCACGCCGACCGGCACCGGCGCCGCGCCGGCATCCGCCTCCACCCGGTGCGCCACCCCTCCTGCACCGACCCCGAGAACACCCCCGCCCGGGAAGAACGCCTGGACCGCATCACCCGGGAGATCGCCCCCGTCGCCCAGTTAGGCGGCTGCGCGGCCGTCTACTGCGCCACCATGGCCGATGCGCAGGCCACCTACGAGCACCTGTGCGCTGCCCTCACGTGGCCGGACGGCGGCCCCGACGGGCAGCTGCTCCTGCTGCATGCCCGCCTGCCCGGCCACCGGCGCGAAGCCCGCACCCGCCGCATCCGCACCGCCCTGTCCTCGCACGGTGAGCGTCCCGAGCGCCTGGTGATCGTCACCACCAGCCTTCTGGACATGAGCTTGGATATCGACGTCGATGTCATGGTCAGCGACCTGGCCCCGATGCACACCCTCCTGCAGCGCCTGGGCCGCCTGTGGCGCTTCAGCCACATCCTCAGGCCCGCCTGGCTGCCCGAACACCCCCGCCTGATCGTCCTCGAGCCCACCGACCACCGAGGCCGCACCCTCCTGCCGCCCGCCTGGCGCCCCCTGGACTCCCCGTTCCTGCCGCTCGCCACCGCCGCCTGCCTCACCCGCCGGCCCGAGCAGTTGCTCACCCTGCCCGACGATGTGCAGGACCTGGTGGAGAGCGTGCACGGCGACGCCGGCGAACTCGCCCGCGCCGACGCCGCCCTGCGCCGCAGCCACACCCTCCACCAGGCCCGGACCCGCACCGAGGAACACCACAGCACACTGCACCTCGTCCCCGTCTGGCACGACACGCTCTCGCTGTCCGACCTGCACCGCCAAAACCTCCACCCCCGCGAGGCCGCCACCCGTCTGGGCACCACGCCCCGCCGCCTCCTGCCCGTCCACCGCACGCCGGGCGGCCGCCTTGCCCTGGACGCGGCCGGCACCCAGCCGCTGCCCGAGCAGCACAAGCCGACCACCGCACAGATCCGCACGATCCTCCAGCACACGCTGCCCGTTCCCGCCGCCTGGGTCTCCGACCGACGCGGACACCTCCCCACCCCTGCCGCCTGGCGCACCCACGCCCTCCTCGCCGACCTCGTCCTGCTCCCGCGGTCAGCCGACGACCCCACCCGGCCGGTGCGCTTCGGCCGCCACCGCCTCCACCTCGACGACGACTTGGGGCTCGTCCACAGCGCGGACTGAGCCACCCCCGTTTCCGTCCGCTCCCGCACCGCCGCCCGGACACGCTCCGCACCCGCCGCTGCCGTCCAGCAGGCCGGACGAGCCATCCGCCGTTGCCCGACGCACGCCCCGCCGGTACGCCACACCCCGCCGGTCGTCGCCGGTCCCGCGCCCAGACCGGCACAGAGCCGGCCGGGGGAGTGCCCTCCTGCAGGGGGCCGGCAGGGCCGCTGCAGCCGGAGGCAGGGCAGTACGCCACGCACGCCGGCAGCACGCAGACGGGGAAATAGACTCCGGTAGCTGGAAAATGACTTCAATTCAAAAAGGGGGAACCGGCCGGTAATTGCCCGCTGAACCATGTGGTTCGGAAGCTGCTTGTCTGTAGCTAATATGGAAATGCAGAGCCGGACGGGCGTTCGAGTCCGGTATCTCGCGCATCCCTGCCTGCTGCGCCGCGCGCACCGCACCCCTGGTGCGCCTGTAGCGGGACCTGCCCATCGGCGCGGCTTGACCCGGCCCGCGCCGTCGTGGCCTGCCCCTCCCGATTCCCCGGGTCCGTCGCGGCATCCCGCGGCGTTACGGCCGAACGTACGGCCGGTACCAGCGAAATCACCTTCCCTCTTTCCCATTCTCTTTTCCATCGTTTTCACACCCGGCAACGGAGCCTGTGTGCAACCCCCGCAATACGACACCGACAAAGAACCGTGCATCCCCGTCCTGTTCCTGGACGGGCATCAGGAAGACCTGGGATGGCGGGACGTGCTGCTGCGCGCCCACCTCATCAAGGACCTGGCGCTTCCGCTCCCGCCCGCGGCATCCGCCGTCCTGCGACTGCTCGTCGTAATGGCCGCACGCGTGACCTGCCTGGACGGACGAGCGGAACCCCGCATGAGCGCACGACAGTGGGCAGCCCGCCGCCGTGAACTACTGCAGAACCCCGACGGGTTCGACCCCGGCACCGTTCACGCCTACTTCGACCAGTACATCTGGGACCTGTTCCACCCGGTGCGGCCGTTTCTCGGCGATCCCCGCCTGGCCAGCCAGTGCACCAAGCGGGCCGGCGTGAACAAACTGGTCTTCGGCCGCCCCGAGGGCAACAACCTCGCCTGGTTCAGCCCGCACACCGACACCGACCCCCAGCCGGTCCCCAGCGCCGAGGCCCTGTGGCACCTGCTCATCCACCACTACTACGGCGCGGCCGGACAGTGCTCCGTGCGCACCGTGGGCGGCCGCTCTCTCGGAAAAGCCAAAGCCGGGCCGCTGCGCACGACGCTCTCGTTCCATCCCCTGGGCCGCACCCTGTACGAAACCCTCCTCGCGGGCATCCCCAAGCCCTCCCAGCAGTGGCCCGGCACCCCGGACTGCTGCCCGTGGGAGGAACCCCTGCACGCCCCCGACCCCGACGACGACCCTGACGACGGCCCCGACCCCGATGCCGCCCCACCCCCGGTGACCTCACCGGGCGGCCTGCTCACCGGCTGCTCCCGCCACGCCGTTCTCCTGCTGCCCTCACCGGACGGCCGCCACGTGGTCGACGCCTACCTGACCTGGGCCACCCAGAAGAAACTCCCCGCCCTCGACCCGTACCTCATCCATCACATCCACACCGGCGAGCACGCCACCCGCCGCCACACAGCACGCCGTGCGGACGCCGACCGGGCCCTGTGGCGCGACCTGGACGCCCTGCTGCTGGCGGGCGACGAGGACGACCGCAAGGGAAAACAGAGCAAGGGCAGCAAACGCCGCTACACCGTCCAGCGTCCCGAAGCCTTCACGACCCTCAACGACCTGCCCCCCGACCTGCGCGCCGCCCTGCGGGTACGGGTCTACGCATTCGACGAGGACGGCCAGACCGCCAACCGCACCTGGTACACGGCCCTGACCCCGCCGATCTGGCCCTGGGTCCAGGAGAACGACCCCGCCGCGGCCGAGCGCATCGCCGAATGCCGCAAGGCCGCCGAGGAGATCGGCGCGTGCCTCGATGCCGTCTCCCGGGAGGCCTGGGGCAAGGTCACCGCCGGCGCGCCCCGTCACCTGCCGCCCTGGACCCGCACCGCGCGCACCCTGTACTGGCCCCGCGCCGAGGCCACCTTCTGGAGCCTCCTGGACGGCGACCCCGCCCGCAGTGCACGTGCCGCGTTCGCCGCCGACGCCATCGCCGCACTGCGTACCGCCACCCGCCCGGCGATCGCCCAGCACTTCCGCACCGGCGAGGCCGTCGCCGCCGCCGTAGCCCAGCTGCGCCTGCGCAGCCGCTGACCTTTCCCCTCCACCTTCCTGTCCTCTTGCCGAAGGCTGCCGCACCATGCCCGTCACCACGGCGCAACGCCGCGCCCACTACGACGACTTCGTCCACCAGGTCATCACCCTGTGCGCAGTCAACAGCATCCGCGCCGACCTCGCCTCAGGCTTCGGACGCCCCGTCGCGGAGTGCCCGCGGATGCCCGAACACCTCACCCGGCACATCGCCGGCTTCGGAGCGCGCCGCGCCCACTACACCGTGGCCGGCCTCATCGCCCTGCACCGCGACCTGCCCAACGAAGACGACCCCTACCAACCCGAACTGCTCATCCCGGACCCCGGCAAGAACCGGGACACCCCCGCCGTACCGGACGCCACCCGCGCCGTCTCACCGCAGCACATCCAGCCCCTCGCGCAACCGGCCACGCCTGCGCGGCCCTGGCGCAGCCGCCCCGACCTCGGCACCCACCTCGCCATCGCCGTGGCCCGGTACGGCTTCAAGGAAGCCAGCATGACCAACCGGGTCAAGGTCCTCACCGGACTCGACACCTCACTGCTGCACCCGCAGCTGTGGGCACTGGCCGGCCACCTGCACAGCCGAGGCGCCGCCCGCTTCGACTTCGCCGTCCTCCTCGAGGACCTGGCCTGGTGGGACGACGACCGGATGGAGATCGCCGCCCGCTGGCGCGAGAACTACTTCCTCGCCCTGCACACCCTCACCTCCACGGAGCACTGACATGGCCGCCTACGCCCCCGCCCGCTACGCCGACTTCCACGTCCTGCACCCGGTCGGCGCCTCCCTCCTCAACCGCGGGCAGGACGACCTGCCCAAAACCATGGAATTCGGCGGCGTCGTCCGGCCCATGGTGTCCTCCCAGGCCTGGAAGCGGCCTGTCCGCCTGCGGCTGGAGGAAGTCCTCGACGAGCACGCTGCCCGCACCCGCAAGGTGCCCCTGCGGGTGACCGACAGGCTGAAGGCGGATGGTTGGCCCGAGCCCCTTGCCGCCTTCGCCGGAGCCCAGATCGTGCGCTCGGCCACCCGGGAAGGACTGAAGACGGAGGAAAACCAGAACGGCATCACCTCAGCCACCCTCTACCTGCCGCGCGACGTCCTCGACGACTTCACCGCGCTGTGCACCGAACACCGCCCGCAGCTCGAAGAAGCCCTCGCGGCCCACACCGCCCAACAGGCCAAGCCCAAGGCCAGGAAGACCAAGCCGGACGCTGTGCTGCCCACCCGCACGGTCACCGCCCTCATCCGCCGCCGCACCGCCACCATTAACCTCTTCGGCCGCATGCTCGCCGAGATCAGCGGCGCGCACGTGGACGGTGCCGTGCAGATGGCGCATGCCTTCACCGTGCATCAAGGCGCTTCCCAGCCGGACTACTTCACGGCGGTGGACGACTGGTCGGAGCACGGCGAGGCCGGAAGCGCCCACCTGCAGACTGCGTTCTTCACCAGCGGCCTGTTCTACCGGTTTGCCACCGTCAACCTCACCGAACTGACCCGCAACCTGGGCGGCGACCACAAGCAGGCCCTGCACCTGCTGGCCCTGTTCGCCGAGGCCTTCGCCGACGTCATGCCCGGCGCGAAGAAGACCTCCACCGCCCCGCACACCTACCCGCACCTCATCCACTACGCGATCCGTGACCGCCGCTCCGTCTCCTACGCCGGCGCGTTCGAAAAGCCCGTCAGGTCCGCTCATGGCGGCGGCTACACCGCCCCCGCCGTCCAGGCCCTGTCCGAGCACGCCGGCCAGCTGAACCGGATGATCGGCACCCGCCGTCTCATCGGCTCCGGCTACACCGCCCTCCAGAGCGAACCCGTCGACCACCTCGGCACCGCCCATGCCAGCCTCGACGACCTCATCGACGCGCTCGCCGAGACGGCCGCCCTGACCTCGTCGGCTACGACCGTATGAACGGCATCCTGCTGCGTCTGGCCGCACCCCTGATGTCGTTCGGGGAACACGCCGCTTTCCACTACCGCGACACCCTCCCTTTCCCCTCCCGCTCGGCCCTCATCGGCATGTTCGCCGCCGCCGAGGGATGCGCCAGGGAGGAAGCCCTCGCGCCCGACCCGGCCACCGGCAAAGTCCCTTACACGGAGCTGGAGTTCACCGTCCGCGTCGACCGGCCCGGCACCCGCCACACCGACTTCCACACGGTCGGCGGCGGCCGCGGCCACCAAAAGGGCTTGCACACCAGCAGCGGCGAGTACCGCCCCGCGGAGAAATCCACCCTCGTCAGCGAACGCGTCTACCTCGCCGACGCCGTCTTCACCCTCGCCGTGCAAGGCCCCGACCGGCTGCTGGAACACCTCGTCCACCGGCTCGAACAGCCCGCCTTCGCCCCCTACCTGGGCCGGCGCGCCTGCGTCCCCCACGAACCCCTCGTCCTGCGCGGCCCGCACCCCGACCCCGTCAGTGAACTCCTCCACCACGTCCCGCTCACCCTGAGCGCCCCACCCCGCCCCGGGCACAGCACCGTGCCCGTCACCTTCATCTGGGAAAACCCGCCCACCCACGTACCCGCCACCCGCAGCGAACGCGAAGTCGCCGACGTGCCCACCGACTTCACCCCCACACGGCGCTCCCACCGCACCCGCCGCATCTGCTACAGCACCGAACCCCTGCCCGCCACCCTGTACGCCCCGCCCCCCGCGCTCACCGAACTGACCGCCTACATCCACCAGGAGACACCGCCCTGTGACCAGCCCTCTTGCCGACACCCTCGCTGCCACGGCGACGCTGACCCGGATCCGTCTCAACCGCCGCAGCCACGCTGCGCGCCGTGACCTCGCCGACGCCGTCAGCCTGCACAAGACCGTGATGCTCCTGGCCCCCGACAACCTCGGCGACCACCCCCGCCAGAAGGCAGGCCTGCTCTTCCGCCTGGAAGACGCCACCGACACCACCCCGCCCACCCTGCTCATCCAGTCCCACCAGCCACCCGACCTCACCCGCCTGCCCGACCGCTACGGCACCGCCGAAACCCGCCCCCTGCGCCCCATGCTCCAGGCACTGACCCCCGGCCGCCGGGTGAACTACCGCATCACCGCCAACGCCAGCGCCGTCCGCCGCGTCCTGGACGACCACCAGCCCGTCGACCACCCACATGGCAGGAAAGTCATCCCGCTTAACGGCGACGACGCTCTCGCCTGGTGGCAGCGGCGCGCCCATCAGGCAGGGCTCGCCCTGAACACCGCCGATGCCACCCCGGCCCGCTTCCGCCGCTCCTGGAAACACCACCCTGGCAGCACCGGCGGCTCCGCCCACACGCCCGGCCCCGTACACGCGCTGACCCGCTTCGACGGCCTGGCCACCATCACCGACCCCGACCAGCTCAGCCACGCCCTGCTCACCGGCATCGGCCGCGGCAAACCCTACGGCGCCGGACTGCTCACCCTCGCCCCAGCCTGACCCACCCGTCTCCTGCCCGGCACCCGACCGAAAGCCCTACCCCGTGCCTGCCACACCCCCGCCCGACGGCCCCTACGACACCACCTCCCTGCGCGCCGCCGCCGTAAGCCGCCTGCTGCGCCTACGCGCCGCACAGAACCTCACCCACCACGACATCCGCACCGTCGCCAGCGCTTTCACCGTCCACTGGCGCACCGTGCGCCGCTGGATGGACAACGCCGACACCCACAACGGCACCTACACCCCAAAGGGCCGCCGCCACTTCACCCTCACCCCCGCCATGCACGAAGCCCTGGCCCAATGGCACGGCAACGCCACATCCGCCTACCGCGAACTCGCCCGACGCGGCCTCCTCGGTACCCCACCGGCCTCCCCGGCCACCTTCCACCGCGCTGTCGCCCGCGAACTCAACCCCGGCCAACGCGCCGCCCTCAAGAACGGAGAAGCAGGACGCCGCCGCCACGACGTCCACGCCCTGCGCCCCCACGGCAACCGCAACGACGTCTGGGAGACCGACCACGTCGAAGCCAGCGTCTTCGTCAACATAGACGGCCAGCGCAGCAAACCCTGGATCACCTGGTTCGTCGACCACGCCGCCTGCACCATCTGCGGCCTTGCCGTCACCCCCCACCAGCCCGGCCAGGACGCCATCCTCGCCGCCGCACGCGACGCCATCCTGTGCGACGCCCCCTACCGACCCTTCGGCGGCATCCCCCGCAAGGTCCGCGTCGACCGCGGCCGCGACTTCCTGAGCACCTGCGTCGACGAAGCGTTCAAAAAATTCGGCACCGAACTGATCGTCCTGCCCCCCTACAGCCCCCACCTCAAAGGCACCGTCGAAGCCGTCAACGGCGCCGTCAAACACACGCTGTTCAAAGGCCTGCCCGGCTACTCCCACACCCCTAGAAGCCGCCGCGACCGCCGCGGCCAGCCTCTGTGGAAGCTGGACGAACTGCTCGACTACGAAACCTTCGTCACCCTCCTGCTGGACTGGGTCGACTGGTGGAACAACGACCACACCATCGCCCGCCTTCACCGGCGCACCCCCGCCCAGGCCTGGCACACAGACCTCACCCCCATCGACACCCTCGATGCCGAAGACCTCCACACCTACACCCTCAAAGAGGCCGGCCCACCCCTGAAGATCACCAGCAAGGGCGTCCGCTGGAAAAGCGCCTACTACGTCGGCGACTGGATGCACGGCCACGGCAGCGCAGGCGAGATCGTCCGCCTGCGCCACGAACCCAACCAGTTCCACCGCGTCGAGCTCTACGACGCCGACACCCTCGCCTACCGCGGCTCCGCCTTCCGCAGCGACGAGATCAGCCCCCAGCAAGCCCGCGAACTCCGCAACGCCCGCCGCCGCGAAGCCGACCACTACGCCGCCAAAGCCCGTCGCGCCCGCAAGAACTCCAAACCCCGCTTCATCCCCACCACCGTCGCCCAACCACCCCAGCCCCGCAACCGCCTCACCGCCAGCCAAGCAGCCGTCCAGCTCCGCGAACTCCACAGCTCCTCGCACGACCAGCACTCCGAGGCCCGGCCCGACCTCCTCAACCGCCCCCAGCCCGCGTCCTCCCGCTGGACCCAGCCGCTGCCCGACCCCAAGCCCCAGGACATTTCATGACGCACCCAGCCACCACCCCCGACACACAGCCAATCACCGGACCCAACTACCACTACCTCGGACTGCCAGGCGCCCGCGCCATCCTCACCCAAGCAAGCGCAGAGACGTACGCCAACCTCGTCACCACCCTCAGCGCCGACAACGGCAGGGGCGCCATGATGTGCGTCCACGGCGGCGTCGGCCTCGGCAAGACCTTCTCCGTCAACAGCCACCTCGACGACCTCGCCCCCCACACCACCCTGCGCATCAAGCTCAGCTCCTCCAAGATCCAAGCGCTACGTGCAGCCCTCTACAAAAAACTCGACCTGCCCGGCCAGCCACCCGCCAACAGCACCCGCTGCGAAACCATGATCAAAGAAGCGCTGGCCGAAACCTCCCGCGTCCTGGTCGTCGACGAAGCCCAGTGGCTCGACACCCGCGCCTTTGAATTCATCCGCGAACTCTGGGACGACGAGGACACCCGCCTCGCCGTCGTCCTCGTCGGCGCCGAAAGCTGCTACCAGAAGATCAAGAACCGACCCGCACTCGACTCCCGCATCCTCGTCTGGCAGCGCTACAAACCCCTCACCCCCGGCGAAGTCCTCACCGTCATCCCCCAATACCACCCACTGTGGACCAACGCCCCCACTGACGAGCTGCTGTGGATCGACGACCTCGCCTGCCACGGCAACTTCCGCCAATGGGCCAAGATCACCTACCTGATCCAAGAACAACAACACGGCCCCAGCACGCCCGGCACACCAGCCGAACCTCCGCACACCCCCACCAGCCCTGCGATTCCCCAGGCCGCCGGAGAACCGCGCGCCCCCTACAGCCGCGACCTGGTCTGCGCCGTACTCAGCCGACTCGACCCGACCCAGCGCCACACTGATTATTGAGCCGAACGCCCGGCCCAATCCGGGTGCAGGACGTCGGCACGAGCACTGCCGGATCCCGCCGCATTTCTCTGAGCCTGGACGCGCGATGAAGCAGGGATGTCACGTTCACGGCCCCTGGATGCACTACTTGGTGTATCGGGTGCTGCGCACCGTCTACTGGCTGCACGGATGGAGACCTGACCACCATGGACCCTGTGTTGAGCGGCATGTCCGCTGCATTAGCGGGCGCGGTCGTGCGTCTGCTGTATCAATGGATCACGTGCCGCACTGTTGTCCGGCTGGCCCAGCTGTACCAGCAGGGCGCAACCGAGCGTGCTCAATTCCTGCCAGCTGGAAGCCGGATGACAGAACGCCTGGCAGGGCAGGAGACAGTTATCGAAATCCACTCCTGCCGGGCGGGCTCCAATCATGGATGAATCCCAGACCAGGGAACGCGTGCTGACCCACCGGGCCAGGAAACTTGCTCCACGGCGCCCGACTGAGGAAGCGGAACTCCTGGGCTCGCGCGCGGGATTCGCCCTTTTCTACTACCGCCACGCAGCGGGCCTGATTCGGTTCGTGATGCGGCTGGGTGCCACCCCGCATGAAGCAGCGGACGCCGTCCATACCGCCTTCACCGAGGCATTCCCACGCTGGCCGCAAATCACCGCGCCGCACGCGTGGCTCCGCACGGTCTCGACCCGTAGCTACCTGCGTCAGACGGCGGGGCGGGAACACCCTACGGCCCTGATACCGGATACGCCCGGCGGCGCTTGTCCGGCCGAGACCGTTGCCCTTAAAGAAGAAGAACAGCGTGTCTACACCGCCCTGGCCGTACTGCCGCCGCGACAACGGCACGTCATGGCCTGGCACCTCGACGGTTTCACTCACGCAGAGATCGCCAGCGCACTCGGCATCACTCCCGAAGCAGTCCGCCAGAATTACGCCCGCGCCCGAGCAGCCCTGAAGCGTTCCCTCGGCCTGATCTCCCAGGAGGGGCGATGACGGACCACACCGCCGAGAACGAGTACACCAGCGAGGACGTGCTGCTGGACGCGCTTCTCGTCCGCGCTGAGACAGGAGTGCTGGAGACGTTGTCGTCCAGCGTGGACCTGGATGCGGGACTCGCGGACATCTTCTGCCAGCACCCGCTGCGGGCGCGGCGCCGCACCTTGCAGCATCCTTCGGCGGACAAATCCGAGGCAACACGGCGTCCCTAGTAGGGCTTGGTCAGGTTCGTATGGGGGTCGGTATGTCGCGTCGCGTTGGCAGGTGGGGCAGGTGCCGGTCCAGAGGTCGAGGAGTGTCTGCATCTCGCGGACGACTTGGTAGAGGCTCAGTCCGGTGCCGCGTCTTTTGGGGCTCGTGCCAGCCGGTAAAGGGTGCAGAAGGCGTGTGCGGCGGAGACGAGGGTGACGTGGTGATGCCAGCCGTTCCAGGTGCGGCCTTCGAAGTGGGTCAGCCCCAGGGCCTGTTTCATCTCCCGGTAGTCGTGTTCGATGCGCCAGCGGAGCTTGGTCAGCCGCACCAGCGTGGCCAGGGGGATGCCGGAGGGCAGGCTGGACAGCTAGAACTGCACCGGCTCGCTCTCACCGGCCGGCCATTCCGCCAGTAGCCACCGCTCGGGCAGCTCCGCACCCCTGGTGGCCTGGCGGATCTCGCGTCCGGCGGGCCGGATGCGCAGGGCGACGAAGCGCGAGTACATGCGCTTGAAGCCGCTGCGGCCCTGTCCCGGCCGGGAGCCCTCACGCCAGGACACCGGCCGGGCCTGTTGCGGGCCGGCCTGCATGACCAGTTCCTTCACCGTCATCGGCTTGTTCGGATACGTCGCCACCGGCGGGCGGCCGGTGCCCTGACAGGGCGGGGTGAGAGGCCGGGCGTGTGCGGGGTGGGCGGTGATGCGAGAAGAGATCCCGCGACGGCATAGGCCAGGTTCCGTTCCTCCAGGCCCAGGCGGAAGGCGGTGGCGTCGCCGTATCCGGCGTCCGCCACGACCAGCGGAACGTCCACGCCCAACTGCGGGCCTCATCGATCATGTCCAGGGCCAGCTGCCACTTCTCCACGTGAGCGGCCTCGCCCGGGATGCCGCACCGATGGTGGCGGGCGACCTTCGCCGGATCCGCCTCCGGTGACGCGGGATCCCAGGAGGCGGGCAGGAACAGCCGCCAGTTGATCGCGGCCGAGGCATGGTCGTGAGCCAAGTGCAACGAGACGCCCACCTGGCAGTTGGTGACCTTGCCCGCGGTCCCGGTGTACTGCCGGGACACACAGGGCGAGGCGTCCCCGTCCTTGAGGAAGCCGGTGTCATCGACGATCAACGCTTCCGGCTGGAGCGCCTCGTGCTTCTTCCACGCGAGACGGGCCCGCACATGCGCTGGATTCCACGGGCTGGTCGTCACGAAGTGCGCCAGCGCCTGCCGGTTGCCGTCTTCACCCAGCCTCGCGGCCATCGGCTCCACCGACTTGCGCCGTCCGTCCAGCAGCAGGCCACGCACGTATACCTGGCCCCACCGCCGCTGGTCAGCGCGGAAGAACCCGTCGAACAACTCCGCCGTGAACGCCTCCAGGTCCTCCCGGACCTCGGCCATCTCCCCAGGTGTCACACCACCACAACGACACCCACCGCCCAACAGACACACCACTCACGGCTGAAGCTGACCAAGCCCTACTAGGGCCGGTATCGGGTTGTGATCAGTTTACGGGTTTCGCCCTCGCGGTCGTGCCTGATCCGGCAGATCTTGTTGTATGACGCGAGTACAACTGACAGACGCCGAGTGGGAGTTCATTGAGCCGTACCTGCCGATCGGTGAGTACGGCCCGTACCCCGAGCGGCTGCGTCGGCAGTTCGAGGGCGTGATCTGGCGGTTTCGGACGGGCGGCCAGTGGCGGGAGATGCCGCAGGAGTTCGGCGCCTGGTCGACTGTCCACAACCGCTTCCGGCAGTGGAGGGATGCCGGGGTGTTCGAGGCCCTGCTGGAGGGCGTGATTACGGAAGCCGCGAAGCGGGGTGATGTGGACTTGTCGCTGGTCAGCGTGGATTCCACCACCGTCCGGGCCCACCATGACGCCGCTGGGATGCACCTCGACTCCGACACGCTTGCCGACCTGGAGAAGGCCGCCGAGGAGGCGGAGAAGGCCCGGCAAAAGGGGGCGGCTCGGAGGAACAAAACAAGCAGGACGCCGCACACGACTCGGAACGGGACGAGCGACGACGTGTCCGGCGCAGGCGCAAGCTCCGCCTGAAGGCCGCCCTGCTCGGGCGTTCCAGGGGCGGTCAGACCAGCAAGGTCCACGTCGCCGGCGAGCGCAAGTGCCGCCCGCTGGCGCTCGTATTGACCGAAGGGCAGGCCGCTGACAGCCCTCAGTTCATACCCGTCCTGAAGAAGGTGCGGGTCCGTGGGCCGGTCGGCCGTCCCCGTACTCGCCCCGATGCGGTCGCCGGAGACAGGGCTTACTCGTCCCGCGGCAACCGCGCACACCTGCGCGCACGCGGCATCAAGGCAGTCATCCCGGAAAAGAAGGACCAGGCCGCCAACCGGAAGAAGAGAGGCTCCACGGGCGGCCGGCCCGTCAGCCACGACGCCGAGCTCTACAAGGAGCGGAACACCGTCGAGCGCCTGATCAACAAGCTGAAAGCTTGGCGAGGCATCGCCACTCGCTACGACAAGTCCCCTGCGAGCTACCTCGCCGGCCTCCACCTTCGCGGCGCGATGATCTGGATCAAGGACCTGGCCAAGTGTGCCGAGGCTCGGTAGTTGTCACCGACGGCACCGCATAAGCTGCACAGAAACCAGGTCGAAGCAGCCGGACTGTCACCAGAGAGGCGCTGGAGTTGTCACACATAGCCGATCACTGGTCTTCCTGTCGCCGGGGCGCAGTGTGACTCGCGACGACCTCATCGCCATGCTCCGCGAACAGACTCCGGCATGCGGGCCTGCACGTAACGCCTTGATCGCCGGGGCTGACTTTGTCGTCTGGGACGGCCTGGTCCCGGCCAACCGGCACGCGGGCGTCTTCCGGGGTCGAATGCACCACTCCTTGAAGCGTGGCCACACGATTGATGGCCTTGCCGAGAGCGTTGACATCCTCAAGCGGGCCGGGGAAGAGCCGCTTCGTACCGGATCCATCGACGCGGTGGACAGGTCATCCTGGTTCACGATCTTCCTGAACTCCACAGCGACAGTAGTGGTGGCCTGCTGCGGCGGACGCCGACCCACCACCATGGAGTCGGCCGACACCCCCGAGTCCGGCGCCCAACCTCGCAGGTGACAACAAGCCTGCCTATGTGACAACTATCGCGCTTTGGCTCACCAAGACCACCCCTTGATCACGACCGAATACTCGCCCTAGTACTCCAGTGCGGTTTCGTGATCTATCCAGCGGGTCCGTCGGCGGATCGTCGTTGGTAGTGGCTGCGTCGCGCTGTTGCCTGGTGGCGTCTGCGCCAGGTGGACCAATGCAGCAGTCTGGCGGCAGTCATGGCCGGTGGGGTAAAGACGGCGACGAGCAGGTGACGGATCTCCGGGACGGTCAGCATGATCGGGTCGTGGCTGCGGGCGGGATGTTGCGGATCGGCAGGCCGGGCGGGGTTGGCGTCGGCGGCGAGGGCGGTCAGGAAGGCCAGGGCCAGCATGGCGAGCGTGATGTGGCGGTGCCATGAGGTCCAGTGCCTGACCTGGTAGTGATCCAGGCCGACTTGGCTCTTGGCGGCCTGGAAGCACTCCTCGACGCTCCAGCGGACACCGGCGACGCGGACGAGCTGGTGCAGGGTGATCTGGTTGGGTGACCAGCACAGGTAGAAGGCGAGTTCACCGGTGGTCTGGCTGCGGCGGATCAGCAGGTGACGATGGACGCCGGTGCCGATGTGGATCCAGGCCCAGTCGTAGTAGCGCGGGCCCTTCGCGCCGGCTCCGGCGCTGTGCCGCTGCCAGGCAGAGGCGGGCAGGCGGTCGGCGAGGACATCGGCGCGGACAGGGGTGCGGCCCTGGTTGATCACGACCCGGGTGGAGCAGGCGACGGCCATCACGTAGCCGATGCCGATCCGCTCCAGGCGTGCGCGTAACTGTGGGTCCTGGCCGTAGGCTTCGTCGCCAGTCACCCACGATGCACTCACTCCGGCGTCCAGCGCGGCGACGATCATCTCCTCGGCCAGCCGGGGCTTGGTCGCGAAGGGGAGGTCCTCGGGCACCCCGGCAGCGTGGCGGCGCTCGGGATCGGAGCACCAGGAGCGCTCGGGCAGGTAGAGCCGTCGGTCGATCAGCGCGCGTCCCCGCTCAGTGGCATAGGCGAGGAACACGCCGACCTGGGAGTTCTCGATCCGGCCGGCTGTGCCGGTGTACTGGCGTTGCACCCCCGCCGACATGCTGCCTTTCTTCACGAAGCCGGTCTCGTCCACGATGAGAACGCCGTCGTCGCCGAGATGGTCGACGACGTAGGCGCGGACATCGTCACGGACGGCGTCGGCGTCCCAGCGGGCATAACGCAGCAGGCGCTGCATCGGCCCGGGCCGGGCGTGACCAGCCTGTTCAGCCAGTTGCCAGCAGTTCTTCCGCTCGGTAGCCGACAGCAGCCCGAGCAAGTAGGCGCGGGCCGTGGCCCGAGGCTCAACTCGGCCGAACCGCCCGGCGATACGAGCCATGACCTGGTCGAACAACACCCGCCAGCGGGCAGGGTCTACGCTATGGCCCGCGGCCACCGCACGATCTTCGTTTGTCCACACACCAACCGATGATCACGCGGTGGCCGTACCCGTTCCCAGCCGGGTCCGCCACAAGATCGCGAAGTCAGACTGGAGTACTAGGGCCGCCGCACCGAAGTCACCGGGTATGCGCCGCCGCACGCTCATTCAAAATGGCTTGAGGCTTGGGCGAAACCCGTTATGCGGCTGGCAGTGTCACGCGCGCCCAGACGGACTTTCCCTGGGCCTTGGGCTCTGTCGTCCAGCCCCAGGTGTTGCTGAGAGCGTTCACGATGGGCAGTCCCCGGTGGCGTTCGGCGAGTGGCTGAGGAGCGGTGAGCCTGGGGCTGAGCTCGCTCGGGTCGCGTACGACACACAGCAGGGTGCGCGGACGCAGAGTGAAGGCCAGCCATACCCCGGCTTGCTCACTATCGACGGTGGCGGTGGCGGTGTCGGGATGGCCGTGGCGGACGGCGTTGGCGACGAGTTCGGAGGCGATCTGGACCGCGTCGTCGCAGATGCTGTGCAGGTTCCAGCGGTGCACGGTGTGCCGGGTGAACTGCCGTGCAATGTAGCAGCAGTGGTGGGAGGCGACGGGAATGCGGCGGGCGGCGAAGGGGGTGCTGCCCAGGCCCGAGCGGACGGCGAGGTTGGGTGTGGAGGCAAGCGGCTCGCCGAGGAACAGCAGTTGCCGTCTCTGGCTGTTGCGCGTGGCAGACGTGGACTGTGGCCGGAATGTGCCCTCGCCTTGTGGCGTCATTGTCCGTCCCCCGGAACTGGTGCCGTGCTTGAGAGCACAACGTGCCGTCGTGCCCGTCACTATTCCGGTCCGCTCCTCGTTCCTGCAAGCGGGGCTCTGCAATTGCAGAGCCCGGATATTCGTACAGGCAGTCGGCCCGGCTGTCGGCCGTGACGGACAAGAGCCGGCTGGCGTCGGGTACGGCTCGGAGGGGCACGGTGAGGTATGCAGCGGGTGGAAAACGGTGTCAGCGCAGGCACGATCGAAGGGGTGCGCTGGTGTAAGAGCGGCCGCAGCGGCGGAAACGGCAACTGCGTGGAAGTCGCACGTCTTTCGGGCGGGGACGTGGCGATGCGCAATTCCAGGTTCCCGGACGGTCCTGCCCTCGTCTATACACGTGAGGAGATCGCGGCCTTCCTCGGTGGCGTCAAGGACGGCGAGTTCGACTTCACCCTTTCGTGACCGACGGTAGATATATGGCCACTCCCTGACATGGCCGGGTGCCGGCTGCCATACTCAGGCATCTCAACGTCCCAATAGGAGTGCCCGTATGGCAGCCGACGTTCAGGCGCCGTCGATCCTCGGATTTCCGCATCGCCCGGAGTGGGGGCCGGCCGCACATCGCAAGGCGCTCGCGGGGCACCTGCGGCGCTGCCGTGATTACGCAGGGCTCGCGCCCCGGCAGGCTGCCCGGTGCATCCACGCCTCCGAAGCGACGATCAGCCGCATGGAAACCGGCCGGACAGCCTTCAAACCCGCCGAGGTCGAACGGCTCCTGGACGCCTATGGCGTGAGAGATCCGCTGGAGCGAGCCAGGATCGCCGACCTGGTTAGGGAAGCGGCTCAACCGGAGGGGTGGCAGCTCTACGCCAATGCGGCGTCCGCGGCCGTGCGTCCGCTGCTGGCCATGGAACCCGCCGCCCGCCGCATCATCTCCTACGAACCCCAACTGGTCCCGGGCTGGCTGCAGACCGAGGAGTACGCCGAGACCGTGATCCGGGCTGTCCACCCGACAAGGCCGGCCAGGGAAATCGCCGAACGCGTGGCCCTGCGGATGCAGCGCATCGAGATGCTGCGCCGCGCCGGTTCACCGCCGGTCCTGCTGGCCGTGATGGACTCTGAGGTCTTCCGCCGCCAGGTCGGCACGCCAGGAGTGATGTACCGGCAGATCAAGCACCTGCTCGCGCTGGTGGAGGAACTGCCCTATCGGCTTCGTCTCCAGATCGCCCCGCTGAGCGTGGGCGCCGCCGGGGTCATTGGGCACCCGGTCGTACACCTGCGGTTCTTCACCCCGGAGTACCTGCCCGACATGGTCTACCTCGAGCAGTACGAAACAGCTGTCTACCGCGAGAAGCCCTCGGAGTCCGAGCGCTACCAGGCCATCCTGAACAACCTGTGCGGCATGGCCAACCCGGCTGAGCAGACACCGGCGCTGCTTGAGCAGGCGCTGGCTTCCTGGCGCTGATACCGCGGGCAGGCGGGCAGCGATCCCGCCGTCGGCGTGGCACTCAGCGCCTGACGAAGCCCACCCCGCCGTACTCCTCCCACTCCCAGCTGAGCTGGGCGGGCACGGTGTCTGGGCGGGAGCGCCATGTGGAGACCTCCACCAGACCCGGTTCGATCACGTCCAGAGGTGCGCAGAAGCCGGCCACGTCCTTCTTCTGCCGCACCCGGCCCCAGTGGCCCTGGGTCTGCTCGTCCATGAAACCGCTGACGAAGTCACGGACCTGGGCGGATTCGCTGACGAGCTGGCAGATGACCATCATGCTGCCGGGCGGCAGCCGGTCCGCGACCCGGGCGATGAGCTCGGCCGGCCGGTCACGGTCCGGGATGCAGTGCAGCACCGACACGAACAGCGCCGCCACCGGCTCGTTGGGGTCAATGAGCCGGCGTACCGGTTCGCTGGAGAAGATCTCGTCGGTTTCCCGCAGGTCCGCCTGGAGTACGGCGGTGTTCTCATTGCTTGCCAGCAGCACGCCGCCGATCGTGCGGACGATGGGATCGTTGTCGATGTAGACCACCCGGCTGGAGGGGTCCACCCGCTGGGCGATCTCATGGACGTTGTCCTGCGTGGGCAGCCCCGAACCGTGGTCGATGAACTGCCGGATGCCGTACTCGGCCGCGAGCACCTGCACGACGCGGCGCAGGAACTCCCGGTTGTTCAGAGCCAGTTCCCGCATGCTCGGCACGTGTTTGAGCAGCTCTTCGCAGGCCGCTCGGTCCGCAGGGTAGTTGTCCTGCCCGCCCAGGAGGCTGTCGTACATGCGGGCCACACTCGGAATCGTGACGTCCACTCCGTACGGCAAGCTCACGCGGTTTCCCCTCCTGCCCTAGCACGCCTGCGCGGCGTGCTCCCCTATTGACGGAGTGTAGGGAAAGGTCGTGGCGGCACGCTGGGCAACGGCCTGAAATTCACTCCTGCGGGGCGCGCGCGGGCAGGCTGGGAAGGTCCCCCGGGCGTAACCCGAGTACCTCGGCGATGCGCTCAGGGCTCAGCTGCATCTGCTCGTGCAGGACAAGCGCATCGTGCTGCAGCGTCTGCACAACCTGAGCGGCCGGGACGGCGGTCGGACCACACCCCAGGGCGCGGTCGATGTGGTCGTGCAGAATTTGCCAGGCCGCGGCAGCGGGGCCGGCACCGCCCAGGATCGCCGTCCAGGACACCGCCAGCTCGGTGAACGCCGCCACGACGGCCGCCTCAGCCGCGGCGCCCCGGCCGATCCGCAGCGCCGCATACCGCAGGTACGGCTCGTAGTGGCGTTCACGGAAGGCCGTATAGGCCGTCAGCGCGGTGCGCTGCGCCCGATCCTCCGGTGGGCAAGCGGGGGCGCGCCGGCCTGCGACGGCGGCGGCCGGCGCCGCCTTTGAGCAGTGGTCAGCAGGGCGGTGTGCGCTCACGGTTCCTCCTCCGGCACGGCGATGTGCGCCCTGCCTTCCGGCAGGCGGGGGTCGTCGCACATCAGGAAGGAGTAATGCACGGCCTCCCACAACGGCTTGAAATCGAGCGGACGGCCCCCGAGCGCGCACACCAGGGCAGCCAGCACCTCCCACTCCGGCACGTCGATGCCCTGCAGGACACGGCGTGCCTGCAGCGCACTGACCGTTTTGGCGCTGAGGCGCTCAATGCGTTCCGCGGGAGGAGACTTGGCCGCCCTGTACAGCCCGCGTACTGCAGCGTGCAACTGTGCGATGGCCGCAGCGATGGGCTGACGTCCCTGCGCTGTCATTCCGTGCGCCGCTTCGAACAGCACGCGCAGTTCGGCCGGGTCAGCGCCGAAGAGGACCGCCAGTGAGCACGTCAGGTCCCAGGTGGGCAGCCGGTCTCCCGACAGGACGCGAGAGATGAACGACGGCGAGAGCATCGTGGAGTCGGCCACCTCCCGGATGGACAGGCCGCTGGCCGTCTGCAGCTGCATCAGCGCCGACGCCAGCTGGCTGGCGGGGGAGACCGCTTCGGAACCGAGGTCGCCGACCGTCTCCTCCGGCCCGTCAGCGGACCGGGCAGACTGCAGGCCCCGCCACTGAGCCGGAGCGGCCCGTTTCTCGTTGGCATGCAGGTCCATCATCCGGGCCACCCGCTCGGGCCCCCACCGTGCCCGTGCCGTCTCCGGAGCTACGTGCGCGGCCCGGGCCACCGATTCCCATTTCTCACCCCGGTGGCGGGCGTCCTGCACCGCAGCCGCGGTATAAATATCCAACTCCCGGCGGATTGCTTCGGCTCTCTCCAACAGCGTGCCCAGCTCCTCCTGGCGCACCTCGCTGTCCAGCAACTGCTGCGCCAGTCTGCGGACCTCGGCCGCCACCGCTGCACCCACAGGTCCCTGCACGGCGGCGACCGGGGCTTGGCGCGGCTGCCGGTTACGCTGAGCCCGCCGACGGCAGGCGGTGCAGCAGTAGCGGCGACGCCGCCCGGCCCCCGGGTTCTGCACCATGGGGCCCCCACAAACCGGACACCGCTCCGGCTGCGACGGATCAGTAGGCACCTCGAAATCCCTCTCCTGTTCCCCGCGAGCGGGCAGCACCCGCCGACGCTTGCGGCCACCGGGCTGCGGGCGGCCGGCAGCGACTCGCGCACGCCGGCCACCCGCAGCATCCGGGGTCAATCCCGTCGTGCCCAGAGGAATTCGATCCGCGAAGTGCGCGCTGCCCCCGCCGCGACGGCGGCGAACGCCACGCACGCGGCAGCGGGCCACTGCCCCGCGGACGGCAGGACAAAGGACAAAACCAGGACCACGACAGGGCCCAAGCCGACCGTGACAACCAGGGCACGCAAGCGTGCGTAATACCGGCCGGCATTGCTACCGTCTAGAGGCGTCCCGGACACCACGGTGCCCTGGACCACATTGGGGTCAGTCATCTTTCTCCTTTGCGGAATTGACGGCTGGTCAAAATGCGGAGGGGCCCTGGTCTGTCGGTGCCATCCTGTGGACCAGGGCCCCTATCTCGCCGTGACCTTAGCGTGCTCCTGGATCGCGCGGCCAATAGAGTGAGGCTTTAACGGAAAATCCGGCCGCACCGATGCGCGAAACAGCCTTGGGAAGCAAGAATTCGCCCGAATGAGGCTGACCGGAACCCAAAAACGGCTGTGTCTGATCGAAATTGATCGCTTCCGCCTGCAAGGTTTCTGATACACCGTTTGCCAGCGCGTGAAAAATCAGATAGGGCGCACCCCGGCGCGCCCGCGGGTGCTCGGCCGCCCCGGTGCTCGCGACGCCCGCCCGCCCCCACGGGCCGGGAAGAACTCCGGCCGGGAGCCGGTCGGTGCGCCGTGCGGGCCGGCCGCGACGCAGTCAGCCACTCCAGCCTCCACCGCCCGGCCCCCGCGACGGGCGAGCGGCTGGGCGGCCCCTGTGCACCCTGCGCCCTGCCGGCTCTGCCCGCCGCCACAAGTGCGGACCTTCGCCGCAGGGGGCGGCGGAGCGCCGCCTGGCCCGCTCCGGAGCGAGGAGGTTCGCGTCATCGAACCGGGCATCACGCTGATTGCGGCCGACGCCGACAAAGCCCAGGTGGGCGCCGCGCTCTCCATGGCATCGCCGCCCTCACAACGCGGCCGCAAAATCCTGCGACAGGACCTGCAAGCCGTGACGGACTCTGCGGAGCGGCCAGGCCGAGCCGCCGGTCTGACGCGCGTTCTGCAGCGCCGTCGGCAGCGGTTTGACGTCCCTTCACTCGCTAAGTAACGTACATGCGGAATCAGATATCGGATGACGGATGGAGGCTGAGGGGTGCTGCTGACAACCGGGCAGGCAGCCGAGGAACTCGGTTGTGCCGTCACGACGTTCCGGCGTCTCGTGCGGGCCGGACTGCTCCCCGGGCTCTCCCGCCGCGGAGTGCGAGTCATGATTCCCCTCAGCTCGGTCCAGGCCCTCAGCGCACGACCCCAGGCCCCACTGCAGCAACTGGACACCGGGGAGATCGCCGTCCTGCGCGTGGACACCGCCCAGCCCTCCGACGACCCCGACCGTGACTGGATCGGCTTCGCAGCCAGCCTCAGCCCCGATGCCCTCATCAAGGCGCTGCGGGGTTGGTGGCGGTGCGACGCGGCAAGCGTCGCAGCCGGGGGAGTGCTCCCGGTCACCTTGTCCGGCTACGTGGTAGCCGTGCTGACCGGGCTCGAGCGGTGGGAAAAGAACACCGAGGGCCGCCACGCCTTCCCCGACGCGCGCCTGGCCGGATATGTCACCGACCTCGCCGCCCCACACACAGTGATCACCTCCGGCCTGGACGGCGACCGCCGGCTCGCCGGACTTCTCCTCGGTACCCGGCTCGCCTCTCAATCGGGCGGGGCCATCGCATACGTCACCACGCACACCGCCGACTGAAGCCGGCCGGACAAGGAAGCCCCCGATGGACGCCCAGAGCTACAGTGCCGCGCTCACCGAGCTGCGGACCGTGCGGGATGCGATCAAAAAGGCCCGGGCGGAACTGACGAGACTGGAGAGCGACCGGGACAGGCGGGTCGTCCAGGCGGCCGCCTACGAGAAGGCAAAGGCGGAGCGGATCGCCCCGGCGTCCGGGCTGAGCATGGCCGACGTCGTCACCCTGGCCCCGGCACTGGCCCCCGACCGCCTGGCCGCGGACAGCGACACTGCGCCGCAGCCTCCGCCGCCCTGTGAAGCGATCACGACGCAGGCCGCCGACGAGACCAGCCCCAAGCCGGCACCACACCCGCAAACCGTGACACCCACGAAAAGCACCACACCTCCCCGCCCTGCTGCCTCGCCACCCCTGGCCCAAGCCGCGGCCCCGACTGCACAACCCCAGACGCCACGCAGCCTGCCCGCCATCGCCGAAGGCACCGCAGGCGATGCCTGGTTCACCCACACGCCCGGCCTGGCCTCCACCCGCCCGAACTTCACCCAACAGGCCCGCTCCACCGTCTTCCTCGACACCAGCACCGGCATCCTGGTCCACCGCAACCAGACCCACCGCCTGGACCTCGGCGCCGCCACGGCCGCAGACATCCTCACCGCCGTCTTCCACACCATCCCCGAGGGCGTGGAGCGGATCTACATCACCGCCGGCGACCCCTGGCACCACGACGCCGACCGCTACCCCTACCTGCGCGACGCCGTCGCCGCCTGGCTGAACGCACCCGCACCGGGCTGGCGCACCGACACCGGCCGCGGCCGCGACCGCATGGCCGGACACTTCGTCCACGCCCGCAACCCCGTCGGCCGCTACCAGCGCGAAGGCGGCGAGCAGCACGTGGAGATCCGCTCAGTGGGGGAGTGGTTCGACCTCGACGGCGACGACCCCCACACGGTCCGCGACGCGTTCGTCCTGCTGTGGCAGGCCCTGCGCCGCCACTGGGACGACGCCGTCCTCATGGGCTCCCCCTCCCAAACCGGCCGAGACCTGTGGACCCGCACCATCCCGCAACGTGGCCAGCACGCCGACGGCTTCCCCGTACTCTCGGAGGACCTGCGCGGCCTGCTGCACGCCACCGCGGGCCAGGGCCGCAACGAACTCCTCACCCCGCCCCGGGTCCCCGCGCAGCTGCCTCACCTCGTCGAGTACGACCGCACGTTCGCCTACGCCAAGCACACCTGGAAATCCCCGGTCGGCACCCCCCGCCGCATCACCGCCCACACCTTCGCCACCTGGAGCGAGAAGGAACAGATGCGGGCCCTGTACGGGTGCGGGCACTGGCAGGTACGCGTAACGGTCCCCGACACCTGGAACCACGTCGGCCTCCTCCCCGCTCCCGCCCCCGGCGACCGCGCCTGGCACTACCCCGCCACCCCCGGAACCACATTCACCACCTGGGCCGGCGGCCCCGAAATCCACACCGCCCTGACCAACCCCATCACCCCGTGGAAGATCGAAATCCTCGACGGCATCCTCTGGGAGGACGGCAAGCCCCTCGACGACTGGGCCAAAAAACTCAAGGAAACCTGGACCAACCTCTCCGCCCAGGCCCACTTCCAGGGCAACCCCCAGCAGGCCCGCGCCGCCCACCTCGCCTCCCGCGCCGTGCGCTCCATCCTCCTGTACGGCATCGGCTCCTTCGCCCAGCGCCCCCGCATGGTCACCGGCACCACCCCCCGCGCCATGGAACGCGACGTACCCGCAGACGCCGAAATCATCAGCTTCGACGACGCGTTGATCACATGGCAGAAACCCACCGGCTTCGCCCGCGACCCCAACGCCCACCCCGAATGGGCCGCCGCGATCTGGTCCGCCGCCCGCGCCGCCCTGCTCACCCAACGCCACCGAGACGACGACACCTACGCCGGAGCCCTGCACACCCCACCCGGCACCGTCGTTGCCTTCCGCACCGACGCCCTCTACCTCACCCAGCCGCAGAACTGGCCCTACCACCACCAGCCCGGCGACTACCTCCTCAAAGGCCGTCTCGACGGCCCCCTGCCTGCCCCCACCACCGAAGAAGAACTGCTCACCCTGAGGGATACGGGACGCACCGCCCTCACCGCCACCGGCCGGGAGGCCTGATGCCGACCCGACGCCGCAACCCACCCCGAGAACAAAAGCAGTTGAACGAGGCGGCCCGACTCGCCGACCGACTCCAGCAAGCCGGCTACACCAGACGCGACATCGCTCGCATCATCAACCGAGACCCCTCCCTGGTCTCGCAGTTCTACACGAAGAACAAAGGAGCAGCCTTCGTCCCCGCCCTCCAGCAGGTCCTGGCCGCCGTCGAAACCGGCGGCATCACCGAACTCCCCGAACTCGCCTCCATCGCCGCCCGCCACACCACCCGCCGCACCACCAGCTCCGGCGCCCGCGCCCGAGTACGCGGCAAAGCCGTCCTGATCACCCCCACCGGCTCCGGCACCGGCCGCGTCGCAGCCCAGGCCATCGCCTCCGGCTCCGCCCGCCTGCGCCCCCTCATCGCCGAAGCCGCCCGCCTGCGCCTGCGCCTGGCCTTCACCGTCCGCCTCGCCAAGACCGGCTACGTGCATCCCTCGGGCAGCCGCACCGACTCACCGGGCATCCGCCGTGAAGTCACCCAGCGCCCCGACCACACCGAGGAACGCTCCTACGGCTCCGCCCAGACCGGCGGGTTCGACGCCGCCGACTTCGCCGAACGCGTCGACGCGGCCAGCGGCGACGTCACCGCAGCCATCCACCAATGGCTCGTCGAGACCGGCCGGATCCACCCCGACGCACAGATCGTCCACCTGGAAGTCCGCACCTGGCGGGCCGCCTCACGCCGCTGATCCCTCACCCACTCCCGGAGTTCCCAGGAGCGTCGAGACCACTGAAGCCGACTGCCAGCGGACTGTAAGGGCAGATGGGGCCGCATCAGCGCCCACTGGAGCCTTCGGCAGTGCGGAGAGACTGGCCGAGACCGCCTTCTCGATTGCCGTACATGCTTCTTCCGCCGGTCGCAGATCAGCCGCGAACCGGTCCCGCGCCGTCAACAGGCCAGGCCATTGTGGGGAGGTTGGCTTACGTGGCGTCCCCCTGCGTGATCGTTTCTCCGGTGAATTTCCGCCCGCCGTTCAGGTGATGACGTCGCGTATGCCGACACCCCGGGGAGCGGGGACCGCTATCTGTCGTGTCCTGCACATCCTCTGCAGGACAGGAGAGATACGCGCATGCGCCCCGTCCACGCGAAGCTCGCTCTGGTCACCGCGGCCGCCACCGTGCTGCTCGGCCCGCTCACGGCAGTTCCGGCCGCCGCCACGCCGGTATCCACCCGCAACGCGGTCACTGCCGCGGCAGCGCGCCGGGATCTGCCCGAGCCACCGCCTGCCGAGATCGTGCGCAAGGAACTCGGTGACTTGAATGTCGCCGCTCCGCACTCGATGGCGGGCTACTCGCGCACGAAGTTCCCGCACTGGATCATCCAGTACGGCACCTGTGACACGCGTGAGGTCGTCCTGCAACGCGACGGCACCGACGTCCTCCAGGACGACCAGTGCCGTGCTGTCTCCGGCACCTGGATCAGCCCCTACGACGACAAGGTCTTCACCGCCTCCGGCCAACTCGACATCGACCACGTCGTGCCCCTGGCCAACGCCTGGCGCTCGGGCGCCGACGAGTGGGACACCGCACTGCGCCGGAAGTTCGCCAACGACCTCATCGAACCCCAACTGGTGGCTGTCTCCGCGTCGTCCAACCGGCAGAAGGGCGACCAGAGCCCGGATCAGTGGGCCCCGCCGCTGCGGTCCTACTGGTGCACCTACTCCCGCGCCTGGACCCACGTGAAGTACGTGTACCACCTCAACATCACCGAACCGGAGAAGAACAAGCTCGACGACATGCTGGACACCTGCGCCGCATGACCGGCCACCCGCGATGCACCACCGCCGGCCGGGCACAGTCCGGTGAGCACCGGGTACAGGGGAGGGACGATGCAGCAACCGGATCCTGACACACCCCGCCCCGGCCCAGGCCCGGGTGCCGGTTCTGCGGCGGCGGGAGCCTGGTACTCCGATGAGGTCACCGCGGGACCCGGCGGGGTGATGACCGACGAGGTCGGCGTCATCACCGGCGACCTCACCGTCCGCACCCGCCTCGGCGACGACGGCCACAGCGCCCATGCCCTCGTGCAGTACACCGGCGCCGAGGAGTGGTACACCCTGGCCGGCAGTCCCGCCCCTGTCCCGGACGGCGACCTGCCCGCCTATCACCAGGACCTGCTCGGCCGTATCCGGCAGGGCCGCACAGCCGAGGCCACATGACAGGCCAAGGCGCCCGTGTCTGGCACGCAGAGCGTGTGGCCTACCGGTACCAGTACTTCACGCCGCGGTGGTGTGAGCAGGTGCCGCGGGCGTGGGCGCTGTAGGAGTAGGTGTCGTCGTTGCATTTGGCTGTCGCCCCGCGCGGATGCGGGCTGTTGGCCTTGCAGACGCCGGTGGTGTGCCGCGCGCAGGATGCTGCTGCCGCATCGCTGGCCGCGGCGATCGGCACCAACAGTGCCCCTGCCACGGCCACAGCCGCGAGTCCGGCCCGGAACCTGGTCATCATCGAATACCCCCTGGGAGTTGGTTGCAGAGGCGAGCATCCACCAGTCGGCCGGCGCCGCGAGGAAGGAGCGGTAGGTGGTCACCGGGCTGTGACCGTGGTAGCACGGCCGTCACCAGGGGTTCGAGAGAAGTGAACAAGCAAGCGAGCCCGATGAAACCGAAACTCCGCGCCGACTTCCTGTAGGGCGTCGGGCTCACGCAGCGGATCCCAGTCGACAGGTCCTGCCGACGCGCCGTCCTCGGCACCGGTGAAAAGACCATCGATGTATGTCATGGGATCGCTGTGTGCCAATGCTGGTCGAATTGGTGAAAGTCTGGTCGACGTCCGCGACCAGACAAGGCTGCGGCGAATCGTACGACCGGAACTCTACAGGGCCATTGCTCAACCTTGGAAGCGATTACTTTCGGCGGCACTTGACCCACATGTCGCGCAGCCAAGCCGTTACCGCTCGCAGGTGCTATTCATGCTGGACGACTGCGCATCGTGCATGACGAGCTTCACCTCGGCGGCCTGCTCACAACCTGCCGAGGTCGCCTTCCCTGATGCCGTGTCGAAAGCCGCAGGCCGAGACTGGCTCGACCTGCGGCTTTCTACTATCACATAGAACGTGCTGGAATTACCTCCAGGCTCCACACATCACCATGCCCCGGGAATTCTCCACGGACGGCACTCGGATCGTCCAGGACGTGGACCGAGGACCCGACAGAACGTTCCCGAAGAATGCGGTATCCGGGCGACCCGTCTACCACTTCCAAGGCACCGCTTCCGGGGATCCGCTCGTACTCACGTTGGACATCGGTCCAGCTCGTGAAGGGATCGAACCGAACACCCAGTCGTTCGTGAACTTCCTCTCGCAGCTCTGGCAAATGGAGCAGTCGGTGGACTTCCAGGGAAATAGCCTGGCACGCCCAAACCGGCTCTCCACCGTACGTCACCTCGAAAAGACCGTAGTCTCGCCGAAGGGTCCTGGCGTTCCGGCGACCCGTGAAGTCGTCCGCGTACGAGAGCGGAACCACGGAATCTACCGCTTCGGGACTGTCGCCGATCCCGAACCGGAGAAGCGAGCCAGTAGAGATCACCCGGGCGATGAATTCTTCACCCGTCATCCCGGTTTCCCCAATGCCTTGATCAAGAACTGGAGCTCGAGAGCCCGATTGGTTGCGTTGCCCCAATTGTGCGTGTTCATGTACCTAAGTGCAGCTCTCGCCTTCTGGGTCAGATCCTTCCGAGGTTCGGGACTGCTTGTGAGAGTGTGTCAAGAACCTTCTGAACACTCTTGTGCGACGCCATACCCGTCTTGAGTCGGATCCCCTTGGCGCCCAACCCTCCCTCGTGACTGAAGACGCGAACCTCGTCGGCGCCAACATGTAGATGTGTGCACTTCGCCGCAGTCCGAAGAAGCTCAATGAAGTCGAAGAGCGACGGCAGCAGTTGATCGGCGTAGCCCTCGAACTGTTCAGCCGCCGCTCGCCGGACGAGGTCTCCATCGACGAGATAGCCTCGG
>NZ_JBEYFC010000044.1:0-30737 GCF_040634175.1 Streptomyces sp. NPDC007162 | reverse complement strand
GTCGGGTCAGCCGGTGAAGGCGGTGACCCCCTCGGGGGTGCCCCAGCCGGTCGGGCCGTCGTAGCCCGTGGTGGCGGTGCAGAAGTACGACGTGGTGCAGGTGCCGTTGTTGCCGCTGGTCACGTCGTTGAGGTTGGCGGTGCCTGCGTAGTTGTAGGGGAACTTCGCCGGGTAGGAGCCGCTGGACGGGGTGCCGGCGAGGGCGTAGACGCTCGCGATGATCGGCGCGGAGACGCTGGTGCCGCCGAAGGTGTACCAGCCGGCGGTGACGCCGTAGGAGTCGTAGACCGAGACGCCGGTCGCCGGGTCGGCCACCGCGGAGACGTCGGAGATCATGCGCTTGGTGCAGCCGGTGTCGGTCTGCCAGGTGGGCTTGGCGTCGTAGGCGGAGCAGCCGGAGCCGGTGCCCTCGGTGGAGCTGGTCTTCCAGACGGTCTCGGTCCAGCCGCGGGTGGTGGAGGACGTCGACAGCTTGGTGCCGCCCACCGAGGTCACGTACTTGGACGCGGCCGGGTACTCGGCGCCGTAGGCGCTGTCACCGGCGGAGACGGTGATGGCGACACCGGTGTGGTTGAAGTACGAGGTGTCGTACGAGGTGTCGGAGGAGGACTCGCTGCCGCCGTAGCTGTTGGAGACGAACTTCGCGCCGAGGGTGACCGCCTCGTTCACCGCGGTGCCCAGGTTGGCCATGGTGGCGCTGGTGGCCTCGACGAGCAGGATCTTGCAGTTGGGGCAGATCGCGGAGGCCATGTCGAGGTCGAGGGAGATCTCCTCGGACCAGCCGGCGTCGGAGGAGGGCAGCGAGGTGGTGGAGCCGGTCTGGCTGACCTTCTTGAAGCAGCCGTTGGCCGTGGTGCAGGCGGACAGGCCGTAGTACGAGCGGTAGGTGGCGAGGTCCGCCTCGGCGTTCGGGTCGTTGTAGGCGTCGACGATCGCGATGGTCTCGCCCGAGCCGTTGGAGGCGGCCGCGGAGGTCAGGCCGTAGGCCGACCGGAGGTTGGTCGGGCTGTAGCCGGACGGGGTGGAGGCGTCGGCGGCCTTGGGGGTGATGCCGGTCCTCGCGGCCTGCTGCTTCTGGAAGGCGGTGAGGCCGCCGGTGACCCGGAAGGAGTTGCAGGCCAGCTCGCCCTTGTGCTTGGGGGTGGCACACGGGGTCGCGGTGTAGGTCACCTTCGACGAGGCGGACGGGGCCGCGTCGGCCTGGACGGCGGTGCCGAAGCCGGCGAAGGCGAGCGCGACGGTGGCCGCTGCGGCGGTGCCGATACGGCGCCAGCTACGACGCAGGGACGATCTGCTGGGGGGAGTGGAACGCATGCGTGCAGCCTCCTGATGTTCCTGAATGGGGTGGAACAGGCGAACAGGGGCAGTGCGGGTGCGATCTGGTACGGCGGTCCGCGAAGAGAATCCTTTGTTGAGTACGCGACAACAAGGGGTGTCAGGAATCCTGACTTCCACATTGCCGAACGCGGGCTTCGCGTGACCTGCCGATGGCCGTCCGTTGTCTTGCGGGTGACAGGCGCTTGACTCAACGCACAGGAAATACAAGGGAGTTGCCAAGGCGTGAAAAACGGCCGGCGACGAGAGACGGCCGGGGACGAAAGACGGGCCGCGGCCGGATGCCGTGGCCCGTCTCTCTTACCCTGCCGCCGAGGGGACCCCACGTCCCCCTCACGGTGGCGGCTCCCCGTGACCCGACGGGGAGGTCGAACGGTGAAGGGCTCAGCCGGTGAAGGCGCCGGTCCCTTCGGGGGTGCCCCAGCCGGTCGGGCCGTCGTAGCCCGTGGTGGCGGTGCAGAAGTACGAGGTGGTGCAGGTGCCGTTGTTGCCGCTGGTGACGTCGTTCAGCGCCGAGGTGCCGGCCGCGTTGTACGGGTACTGGGCCGGGTAGTCGCTGCTGCCCGGGGTACCGGCCAGGGCGTACACCGAGGCGATGAGCGGCGAGGAGGCGCTGGTGCCGCCGTAGGTGTTCCAGCCGGTGCCGTCGGCGCCGTAGGAGTCGTAGACCGAGACGCCGGTGGCCGGGTCGGCGACCGCGGAGACGTCGGCGATCATGCGCTTCGAGCAGCTCGCGTCGGTCTGCCAGCTGGGCTTGGCGTCGTACGCGGAGCAGCCGGAGCCGGTGCCCTCCGTGCTCGACGTCTTCCACACGGACTCGGTCCAGCCGCGGCTGTTGGAGGAGGTGGACAGCTTGGTGCCGCCGACGGCGGTCACGTACCGGGAGGCGGCCGGGTACTCGGCGCCGTAGCCCTCGTCGCCGGCGCTCGCGGTGATGGCCACACCCGCGTGCTTGTAGTACGAGGTGTCGTACGTCGTGTCCGACGACGACTCGGAGCCGCCGTAGCTGTTGGAGACGAACTTGGCGCCCAGCTTGACGGCCTCGTTCACCGCGGCGCCCAGGTTGGCGTCGCTCGCGGACTTGGCCTCGACCAGCAGGATGTTGCAGTTCGGGCAGGTCGCGCTGACCACGTCGAGGTCGAGGGACTCCTCACCGGCCCAGCCGCTGTCGGCGGAGGGCAGCGAGGTGGTGGAGCCGGTCTGGGAGACCTTGGTGAAGCAGCCGTTGTCGCTGGTGCAGTCCGACAGGCCGTAGTACGAGCGGTAGGTGGCGAGGTCCGCCTCGGCGTTCGGGTCGTCGTAGGCGTCGACGATCGCGACGGTCTGGCCCGAGCCGTTGGAGGAGGCGGCGTCGGTCAGGCCGTACGCCGACTGGATGTCCGAGGGGCCGTATCCGGTGGGGGAGTCGGACGCGGCGTTCGGCTTGATGGTCCTGGGCGCGATGCCCTTGACCGCGGCCTGCTTCTCCATGAAGGCGGTGGTGCCGCCGGTGACACGGAGGGCGTCGCAGGCGGCGAAACCCTTCTTCGGGGTGGCGCCGCAGGCGGCCTTCTCGTACTGGACGTGGGCCTTCGCCACCTGGGCGGCAATGGCCTTGGTGCTGACCTTGGGGGTGACGGTCGCGGTGGCCGCGGTGGCATGGGCCGCGGTGCCGAGGCCGGCGGCGGCGAGTGCCGCGGTGGCCGCGAAAGCGGTGCCGAGCCGACGCCGTCTACCGCTGGTGTGGGGGGCGCTGGGGGTGGACGTACGCAACGTACAGCCTCCTGGAAGAGGGGACAGAGGCCTGCGGGTGGGGGGGCCACCGGCGTGGTTGCCGGTGGGGGCGGCGGCCCGCGACGACCATCGCGTTGTTGGGTACGCGACAACAAGATGGGTTTCGGAATCCTGACTTCCGCGTTACCCAAGGGCGGCAAGGGCTTACTGATCAATGGCCGCCGGATGGCCGGAAGTTGGGGTTCGATTGACCCGGAGGGCCGAAGGGGCCGCTGGGCAATGCGCGTTGACGGCGCATTGGGGGGCGTAATGATCCGCTGTCAGCGGGGCTTGAGGCCGTGCAGCAGGAGATGCACGTGGCTCTCCAGGCCGGCCAGGGCCTCGTCCGCGGGCAGCGCGCCTGCGGCTATGAGGCTGGCGAGGCCGTGGATGCCCGCCGCGGCGGCGAGGGTGAGCTGCTCCGGGTCGCCCTCGATGATCTCGCCGTGCCGCTGCGCCTCGGCGGTCAGCCGGACGAAGGACCCCATGGACACGTCGACGGCTTCGGCCAGTCGTGCGTCGATGTCCGGGTCGTGCTTGCGGGCGAACATCAGCGCCAGCAGCTCGGGGTTCTCGACGGCGAAGCCGAGATAGGCCCGGGCGAGCGAGGCCAGGCGCGGCTCCAGGGGGGCCTCGGGCAGGTCCGCCGTGGTCAGGGCCCGGTTCAGGCGGTCGTATCCGCTGAGCGCGAGCGCGTCCAGCAGGGCCTGCTTGTCCTTGAAGTGCCGGCCGGGGGCGGCGTGGCTCACCCCGATGTCACGGGCCAGCTCGCGCAGGGACAGGGCGGCGGTGCCCTTCTCGCGCAGGGTGCGCTCAGCGCTGGTGAGCAGGGCGGCGCGCAGGTCTCCGTGGTGGTAGGGGCGGCTTTGCGGCATGGGGGCCATCGTAACCCGATGTAGCCGCTGACAGCTTTGTTGGCGCCGCCACCTTTGTTGTCATTGACAGCATTGTTGTCGACGCCTACATTGACGCCATGGCTGAGAAGAAGCACAAATGGAACGTGAACGATCTCCCCGACCTCTCCGGGCGCACCGCCGTCATCACCGGGGCCAACAGCGGCCTGGGCCTGGCGGCCACGGACGCGCTGGCGCGGGCGGGCGCCCATGTGGTGCTCGCGGTACGGGACACCGAGCGCGGCCGGGCCGCCGCGGCGAAGGTGCCCGGCAGCACCGAGGTGTGCCGGCTGGACCTGGCCGACCTGTCCTCGGTGCGGGAGTTCGCGGACGGCTGGGACCGCCCGCTGGACCTGCTCATCAACAACGCGGGCGTGATGATGCTGCCGGAGCGGCGCACCGCCGACGGCTTCGAGATGCAGTTCGGCACCAACCATCTGGGCCACTTCGCGCTGACGAACCTGCTGCTGCCGCACGTCACCGACCGGGTGGTGACCGTCTCCTCCGGTCTGCACCGCGGCGGCGACGGCGTGATCCACTTCGACGACGTCAACCTGCGCGGCACCTACACCCCCACCCGCGCCTACGCCCAGTCCAAGCTGGCCAACCTGTTGTTCGTCCTGGAGCTCCAGCGCCGTCTCACGGAGGCCGGTTCCCGGGTCCGCGCGCTCGCGGCGCACCCCGGCTACGCGGCGACCAACCTGCAGAGCCACCACGCCAACCCGCTCGCCCGGCTGGGCATGGGCCTCGGCAACCGGCTGTTCGCCCAGGACGACCGCGCGGGCACCCTGCCCACGCTGTACGCGGCGACCCAGGACCTGCCCGGCGCGAGCTACGTCGGTCCCGACGGCCTCGGGGAGATGCGGGGCGCGCCGACGCTGGTCGGCCGCAGCCGGGCGGCGAGCGACCCGGCGGCGGCACGCCGGCTGTGGACGCTCTCGGAGGAGATGACCGGGGTCGAGTGGCCGCTCGGGGCGCGGGCCCTGTGAGCGGGCGGGCCCTGCGGATGTGCGGGCCCTGTGAACGTCCGGGGGGAGTGGACGCCCTGGTGGTGGACGCCCGGCGACCCCGCCGCCGGACCTGGATACGGTGAGCCGACACGACGTGCACGACGGCTTCCCGGGAGGTGGCGGCATGACCGCCGGCGCCGTGGACTTCTCCCTGACCGGACGTACGGCCCTGGTGACCGGCTCCGTGCGGGGGCTCGGTCTGGAGATGGCGCGGGGCCTGGCGGGCGCCGGTGCGCGGGTGGTGCTCAACGGGCGGGACGCGGGGGCGCTGGAAGCGGCGGCGGCCCGGCTGCGCGCCGACGGCCTGGACGTGGTCGGCGTGCCGTTCGACGTGACCGACCGGGAGGCGGCCGAGGAGGCGGTGACCGCCGTCGGCGCTCTCGACATCCTGGTCAACAACGTCGGCCACCGGGACCGCAGGGGCGTCGCGGAGATGACCCCCGACGAGCTGTCGGCGCTGCTCGACACCCATCTGACCTCGGCGTACGCGCTCAGCCAGACGGTGGCCCGGGGCCTGGCCGCGCGGGGCACACCGGGCCGCATCATCAACGTCTCCTCCGTGGTCGGCCAGTTGGGCCGCACCGGTGACGTCGCCTACGCCACGGCGAAGGCGGGCCTGGACGGCCTGACCCGGGCCCTGGCGGCCGACCTCGGCCCGAGCGGTACGACGGTGAACTCGGTGGCCCCGGGCACGTTCGCGCCGTACGCCGAAGCCGAAGCCGAAGCCGAAGCCGACGCGGACCCGGCCGAGTCCGTGGATCCGGAGTGGGCGACCTGGCTGCGGACCCGGACCGCCCTGGGGCGCTGGGGCCGCCCGGCGGAGATCGCCGGGATCGTCGTCTTCCTCGCGAGTGGGGGTGCTTCCTTCATCACGGGGCAGACGATCGCGGTGGACGGCGGGATGACCACGACGTTCTGAGCAGGGGCCGTTCGAGGCGGGCCGGACGGCCGCGCGGGCGGTTCACAGGAAAATCTCAGTGAAGTCGGGGAAGGTTTCTCACCTTCCTGGGACACAGTGGAGTCTGATGAAGCGCACCTCACGCATCTACGTCACCACGCGCCGCGTCGCCCTCTGCGCCGTGGTGGTCCTGGCCGCCACCTCGGCCTCCGTCGCCGCCGCCGACGAGGCGGCGGGTCCGTTCGGGGTGACCGCGGTGGTGGGGAGCACCGCCGACAGCGCCAGAGTCGGGGCGCTGTTCAGCGCGGACAAGGCCGGCAGTCTGTCCGGCAACCACTTCTGCACCGCCTCCGTCGTGCACAGCCCGCAGCGGGACCTCATCGTCACCGCCGCGCACTGCGTCGACGGGGACGACGGCACGAACCTGGTGTTCGTGCCCGGCTACCGGGACGGGCTGGCGCCGTACGGGGTGTGGAAGGTCGGCAGGCGGTACCTGCCGGACGGCTGGTCGCACGGCCAGGACGAGGACAGCGACGTCGCCTTCGCCGCCGTGGACGAGCTGGCCGGCAAGCGCGTCGAGGACGTCACCAAGGCCAACCGGTTCGCCACCGGCGTCGCCACCGGGGCCACCGCCGTGACCGTCATCGGGTACCCCGACTCCCGTGAGGTGCCGATCAGCTGCACCAACAGGCCCCTCTCCCACAGCTCCACCCAACAGCGCATCGACTGCCCCGAGTTCACCGGCGGCACCAGCGGGAGCCCCTGGGTGAACGGCGACCACGAGGTGGTCGGGGTGCTGGGCGGCCACGAGCAGGGCGGCGCCACGGCCGACACCTCGTACAGCGTGGTGCTCGGGAGCGAGGCCGCCGAGCTGTACCGGGACGCCACCGGCCGGTGACACGGCGTCATGCGCGCCTTCTTGCTGTGAAATAGCGCCACTCTCAGCCGAAATGGCGTTGAACAGCCCTGGCATGGGGGAGGGTTGGGGGGTGCGGAAAGTATGGGTGATCGGTGGCGCGGCGGTCGGCCTCGGGCTGAGCTTCGTCATGCTGCTCGTCGTCGGGGTGTACGTCGTCGCCGGTAACCTCCTCAACGGGGTCGACGGGGCCACCAAGAACCTGGCGAAGGGCGCGGTGCCGGCCGCCTACTCGGCCCTCGTGCAGAAGTGGGGCAACCTCTGCCCCGCCCTCAACCCCGCCCTGCTCGCCGCCCAGCTGTACCAGGAGAGCGGCTTCAATCCGAAGGCGCAGAGCGCGGCGGCCGCGCAGGGGATAGCGCAGTTCATCCCGGGGACGTGGGCCACCCACGGCATCGACGGCAACGGCGACGGGGTACGGGACGTATGGGACCCGAATGACGCGATTCCGTCGGCCGCCTCCTACGACTGCCAGCTCGCCTCGTACGTCAAGGACGTCCCCGGCAACGTCTCCGACAACATGCTCGCCGCGTACAACGCGGGGGCGTACGCGGTCATCAAGTACAGGGGTGTGCCGCCGTACGCGGAGACCCAGAACTACGTCAAGACGATCACGACCCTCGAGGACAGCTTCGCCGCGCCGGTCAGCCGGCTCTCGCCCACCAAGCAGGCCGCCGGTGCCATCACCTACGCCCAGAACAAGCTCGGCACCCCCTACCTCTGGGGCGGCAACGGCACAGCTCAGGACGGTGGCCGGTTCGACTGCTCGGGGCTGACGAAGGCGGCGTACGCGAGCGTCGGGATCACCCTGCCCCGGGTCGCCAACGACCAGTACAACGCCGGTCCGCACCCCTCCCGCAGCGAACTGCTCCCGGGCGACCTCGTCTTCTTCTCCACCGACCTCTCCGACTCCCGGGCCATCCACCACGTGGGTATCTACGTCGGGGGCGGGTACATGATCGACGCGCCGTACACCGGGGCCGTCATCCGTTTCGACCCCATCGACTCGGCCGACTACTTCGGGGCCACCCGGGTCACCGAAGATGGCGCGAAAGCGCTCCCCACCACGGTGTGAACTGAGCGTGAAACCCACCCCTGAGCTGCGGCTTCGTGTCTCTCTTCGATAACGTCTGCGTGATCATTCGGTGGAGGGTGGAACGTAGGGGCGTAGGCCGTGCGTTCCTGTTGACGTAGCCGACCACGGGGGTGGCACGAGCGACGCACACCGGGTGCGTCCCGGAACGACGACGAAGGGGCCGCAGCACGATGGCTGTACTCGCCGAATCCGGATCCAACCCCGACGTCGACCTGCTCTACGACATCAACGGCCTGGCCAAGGACGCACCGCACTGGTTCGACCGGGTCATGGAGTTCGTCGGGGAGTACGGGCTGCTGGTCGCGATGGTGCTGCTGGTGGTGTGGTGCTGGTGGACCGTACGGCGCCGCGGGGACGACGACGCCCCCGCCACCCTGGCCGCGCTGGTCTGGGCGCCGCTCGCCGCCGCGGTCGCCGTCCTCGTGAACGTTCCCATCCGCGGCTTCGTCGAGCGCCCCCGGCCGTTCCTCACCCACCAGGGACTCGACGTCCTGATCTCCGGCAAGACCGACTACTCGTTCGTGAGCGACCACGCGACGATCACCATGGCGCTGGGGGTCGGCCTGTTCGTCGCCCACCGCAGGCTCGGGCTGGTGGGCATAGCGCTGGCACTGGCCGAGGGCTTCTGCCGGGTGTACATGGGTGTCCACTACCCGACGGACGTGGTCGGCGGCTTCGCCCTGGGCACGGCGGTCGTCCTCCTCCTGTCCCCGCTGGCGACGGCTCTGCTGACACCGGTGCTGAAGGCGGTGGAGTCGTCTCCGAGGGTGGGGTGGATCGTGCGGCGCCGGTCAGCGACGGTGGGACTGGTGCCGGGGGCCCGTACGGCGATGGAGCCCACGGACCGGGACCTGGCGGCGTAGGGGGTTCCACCCACCTGCCCGCACCCAGGACGTGCCCCAGTCGCTCCCCCCCTACAACCCCTGCGGATAAGAGAAGAACCTCTGCGGGTCGTACTGCTTCTTCACCTTGCCGAGCTTCGTCACCGCGTCCCCGTAGTACGCCTTCTTCCAGCCCGTCAGCGTCGGGTCCGTGTAGTTCTGGTACGCCGCGCCGGAGGCGTACGGCCTCATCGCCGCGTGCGCCGAGTTCAGCCACGCCTGCCCCGTGCTCCCGGAGGACCCGGAACCCCACGACACTATGTACTGCGCCAGCATCCGCGACCGCCGGTGCACGAACGCCGTCGCCGTCGGCGAGACGCGGTTCACCGCCCCGCCGAGCGCCGTGAACGCGATGCTCCCCGCGCCGCCCCGCACCGCACTGATCTGCCTGAGCACCGTCTGGATGCCGGCCGCCGACAGCGAACGGTCGAAGAAGTCGGAGCGGGCCGTGTACGTCTCCCGGCCGAGCCTGCCCTGCGGGGAGCGCCCGGGCGTGGAGCCGGGCAGGTGGCACTGGGGCTCGGTGGCGAAGGAGGAGCAGCCCGCGTAGATCTCCATCACCTCCTCGTAGGCGTGGCGGCGCAGGGACACCGAGGAGGCGTTGGCGCCCGCCTTGTGGGCGAGGGCGTCGACCGCGTTCTGCAACTCGCCGTAGGTGCCCATCGAGAAGCAGGCGACCGAGACGCGCGGGTTGCTGCCGGAGTTCTCCAGGTGCAGGGAGGACCAGATCTCGTCCGGCTGCGAGGGACCCCACTCCTGCCAGGCCTTGAGGACCTGCGCGGCCTTCGACCACGGCCAGGTCAGGTATGCCGTCACGCCCTGCGGGGTCGGGTGGGTTTTGAACTGGAGCTCCGTGACGACGCCGAAGTTGCCGTTGCCCGCGCCGCGCAGCGCCCAGAAGAGGTCCTTGTCGGTGCTCGCGTCGGCGACCACCTGCGTGCCGTCGGCGGTGATCAGCGTCGCCCGGGTGAGGCTGTCGCAGGTCAGCCCGTACGCCCGGGACGCGACCCCGTGGCCGCCGCCGAGCACCAGGCCGGAGACGCCGACCGTGGGGCAGGAGCCCGCCGGGATGGTCACGCCCTTGGCGGCGAGCGCCCGGTAGACGTCGATCAGTTTGGAACCGGCGCCGACGACCGCCGTGCCGCCGCCGACGCGGATGCGGTTGAGCTTGGAGACGTCGAGGATCAGCCGGCCGTCGCCGGAGGAGTAGCCCGCGTAGGAGTGGCCGCCGTTACGGATCGCGATCTTCAGGCCGTGGGCCTGGGCGTAGGAGAGGGTGGTGCGGATGTCGTCGGCATGGGCGACGTACGCGACCGCCGACGGCTTCAGGGTGTCGAAGCGGGTGTTGTAGAGCTGGTGGGCGATCGTCCAGTTGGCCTCGCCGGGGCGTATCAGGGTGCCGTCCAGGGCGCGTGCGAGAGCGGTCCAGTTGGCCGCCGCCGCTGCGCTGGTGGTCTTCAGCGCCGTACGGGAGGATGTGGACGCGAGGGGCGCGCCGCTCGTCAGCGCCGTGCCGGCCCCGCCCGAGCTGCACCCCGTGAGTGCGGTCGCCGCGATGGCGGCTGCCCCGCCCGATATGAAGGTGCGCCGTTCCATGCCCGTGCCTTTCGTCGGCTGTCCTGGATCGAGACGGCGTCCGTCGCACACGGGTTCCCGTCCGGTGTAACGAACGCTGTGACGTCGTAACGGCTGTGATGGCGAACGCCGAAGACTTGTTCGCTTAACCCGGCGGTTGGGACCTGCACGTGCCCTCACCGTGAGCGTTCCGTGACCTAACCAGGCCGACGGCAGGGGTTCACCCTCCGTTCACTTGTGCCCATCGGCGGCTTCACCTGTTCTGCCTACTTTCGGCCGTACGCGATGCGGTGAGCGGTCGTAGAAACCCAGTCGGGGAGCCCTCACTTCGTCACCACTACTTCGCACGCCGCCGAAGGTGGCGCCTCTGGAAGGAACTCCCGAAAGTGAAGCTTCAGCGCAAGAACCGGCTGCGCGTTCTGTCTCTCGGTGCTGTCGCCGTCACCGGTGCCCTGACCCTTACGGCGTGCGGCTCGGACGACAACGGCAGCAGCAGCGGTTCGAGCAGCAACCCCTCGACCTCCGCCAACGCCAGCTCCATCAAGTGCGACAACGCCAAGGGTCAGCTGCTCGCCGACGGCTCCTCCGCGCAGAAGAACGCGATCGACGCCTGGGTGAAGAACTTCTCGCAGGCCTGTGGTGTCCAGATCAACTACAAGGGCTCCGGCTCCGGCGCCGGTGTGACCGCCTTCACGCAGGGTCAGGTCGCCTTCGCCGGTTCCGACTCCGCGCTCAAGCCCGAAGAGGTCACCGCCTCCAAGAAGGTCTGCTCCGGCGGCCAGGGCATCGACCTCCCGATGGTCGGCGGCGCCATCGCGATCGGCTACAACGTCCCGGGTGTCGACAACCTGGTTCTGGACGCGCCGACCCTCGCGAAGATCTTCGACAGCAAGATCACCAACTGGAACGACGCGGCGATCAAGAAGCTGAACCCGACCGCGAAGCTCCCGAACCTGAAGATCCAGGCGTTCCACCGCTCGGACGAGTCGGGTACGACGGACAACCTGACCAAGTACCTGATCGCCTCCGCCCCGAGCGACTGGAAGTACTCCGGCGGCAAGGCCTGGCAGGCCAAGGGCGGCCAGTCCGCTCCGCAGTCCGCGGGTGTCGCCCAGCAGGTCAAGCAGACCTCCGGCGCCATCGGCTACTTCGAGCTCTCCTACGTCTCGGACGGCATCAAGGCCGCCAGCATCGACACGGGCGCCAGCAAGCCGGTCGCCCCGTCCACCGCGTCCGCCACCGCCGACATCGCGGCCGCCCAGGTCGTCGGCACCGGCAAGGACCTGTCGCTGAAGCTCGACTACAAGACCAAGGCCGAGGGCGCGTACCCGATCAGCCTGGTCACCTACGAGATCGCCTGCGACAAGGGCAACAAGGCCGACAGCCTCCCGGCGACCAAGGCGTTCCTGCGCTACATCGCCTCCGAGGACGGCCAGAAGGTCCTCTCCACGATCGACTACGCCCCGATCCCCGACGAGATCATCGCCAAGGTCCGTACCACCGTCGAGGGCCTGAGCTAAAGATCCGCGAGTGCGGCCGAGTCCCGCGAGGGGCCCGGCCGCACCGTCCGGTGCACCGCCGCCCGGAGTCGTACGCCCGCCCCCGAAGCCGGGACGTGCGGCTCCTCCGAGCCGCCCGTGAGGGCGACTCCGCAGACCGGAGAACCCGATGGACATATCGACGCAGACGACAGACGCCCCGCCTCCCCTCCCACAGCCCGGCGTTGCCGAGCAGAAGCGCAACGCCCGCGGCGCCACCCGCGCAGGTGACCGGGTCTTCCTCGGTCTTTCCCGCGGTTCCGGCGTCCTGCTGCTGGTGATCATGGCCGCGATCGCGGTCTTCCTCACCTACCGCGCCGCCCTCGCGATCAGCCGCGACCACAGCAACTTCCTCACCACCTTCGAGTGGAACACCAACCTCATCCCGCCGAGCTTCGGTATCGCGGTCCTCGCCTTCGGCACGGTGGTCTCCTCGATCATCGCCATGGCCATCGCCGTCCCGATCGCCGTCGCCATCGCGCTGTTCATCACGCACTACGCGCCGCGCCGGCTCGCCGGACCCGTCGCCTACGTGATCGACCTGCTCGCCGCGGTGCCGTCCATCGTGTACGGCCTGTGGGGCGGGCTCGTCCTCGTGCCGCACATGACGGGCCTGTTCAGCTGGCTCAACGACTTCTTCGGCTGGACCGGGGTCTTCTCCTGGGACGGCGGCGCCCCGCGCTCGCTGCTCACCGTGGCCATCCTGCTCGCGATCATGATCCTGCCGGTCATCACCAACGTGAGCCGCGAGGTCTTCCGGCAGGTCCCGCAGATGCACGAGGAGGCCGCGCTCGCGCTCGGCGCCACGCGCTGGGAGGTCGTCCGCATGTCGGTGCTGCCCTTCGGGCGCTCCGGCGTGATCTCCGCCTCGATGCTCGGCCTCGGCCGCGCCCTCGGCGAGACGATGGCCGTCGCCACCGTGCTCTCCCCGGACTTCGACATCCACGCCAGCCTGCTCAACCCGGGCGGCGGCACCTTCGCCCAGAACATCGCCAGCAAGTTCGGTGAGGCGACCTCCGACGGCCGTGACGCGCTCATCGCCTCCGGTCTGGTCCTGTTCGTCATCACCCTGCTGGTCAACGGTGCGGCCCGGATCATCATCCAGCGCCGCGCGGAGTACTCGGGGGCCAACGCATGAGCACCGCAGCAGTCGCCGACAAGCGCCCCAGCACCCTCCAGGGCGCCAGCCTCCCCAAGTGGTCCCCGTACGCCATCATCGGCGGGTCGATCGTGCTGGGCGTGGTCATCGGTCTGGTGGCCGGCCTGGACAGCAAGATCCAGTGGGGTCTGATCGCCGGCCTCCTCTACGTCCTCGGCACCTACGGCATCGCCGCCAGGGTCGAGGGCAGCCGGCAGGCCAAGGACCGCGTCGCCACCTCCCTCGTCTGGGTCGCCTTCGTCGTCGCCGTGGTCCCGCTGGTCTCCCTGCTCTGGGTGACCATCTCGCGCGGCGTGAAGGTCCTGGACATCTACTTCCTCACCCACTCCATGGGCGTCGTCGCCGACTCCCAGCCCGGCGGTGGCGCCTACGCGGCCATCATCGGCTCTCTGGAGCAGGTCGGTCTCGCCACCCTGATCGGCGCCCCGATCGGTATCCTCACCGCGGTCTACCTCGTCGAGTACGGACGCGGCCGGCTGGCCAAGTCCGTCACCTTCTTCGTGGACGTGATGACCGGTATCCCGTCGATCGTCGCGGGTCTGTTCATCCTCAGCATCATGCTGATCTTCGACATGCAGCCGTTCGGCTTCGCCGGATCGCTGGCCCTGGCCATCCTGATGATGCCGGTGGTCGTGCGCTCCACCGAGGAGATGCTCAAGCTCGTCCCGAACGAGCTGCGCGAGGCGTCCCTGGCGCTCGGCGTGCCGAAGTGGCGCACCATCCTGAAGGTGGTCCTGCCGACCTCCATCGGCGGTATCACGACCGGTGTCATGCTGGCCGTGGCCCGTATCGCGGGCGAGACCGCCCCGGTTCTGCTGCTGGTGTTCGGCAACCCGTTCATCAACAACAACCCCTTCGAGGGTGCGCAGTCGTCGCTGCCGCTGTTCATCTACCAGCAGTACGCGAACAGCGCCGGTGCCAACGCGGCCTACGACCGGGCCTGGGCGGCCTCGCTCACGCTGATCGCCTTCGTGATGATCCTGAACCTGGTGGCCCGCGGCATCGCCCGCTGGAAGGCCCCGAAGACCGGTCGCTGACCGGCCTCACAGCGACCGACCGTCTGGAAGTGAAGAAGTAATGTCCAAGCGAATCGACGTCAGCGGGCTCACCGCCTTCTACGGCTCCCACAAGGCCATCGACGACATCTCGATGAACATAGAGCCGCGCACCGTCACGGCGTTCATCGGCCCCTCCGGCTGCGGCAAGTCGACGTTCCTGCGCACGCTGAACCGCATGCACGAGGTCACCCCCGGCGGCCGGGTCGAGGGCAAGGTCCTCCTCGACGACGAGAACCTGTACGGCGCCGGGATCGACCCCGTGTCGGTGCGCCGTGAGGTCGGCATGGTGTTCCAGCGCCCGAACCCGTTCCCCACGATGTCGATCTTCGACAACGTGGCCGCGGGTCTGCGGCTGAACGGCAACTACAAGAAGAGCGAGCTCGGCGACATCGTCGAGAAGTCGCTCAAGGGCGCGAACCTCTGGAACGAGGTCAAGGACCGCCTGAACAAGCCCGGGTCCGGGCTCTCCGGTGGTCAGCAGCAGCGTCTGTGCATCGCCCGCGCGATCGCGGTCGAGCCGAAGGTGCTGCTCATGGACGAGCCCTGCTCCGCCCTCGACCCGATCTCCACCCTCGCCATCGAGGACCTGATCGGTGAGCTGAAGGAGCGCTTCACGATCGTCATCGTGACGCACAACATGCAGCAGGCGGCGCGTGTCTCGGACCGTACGGCCTTCTTCAACCTGGCCGCCGTCGGCCAGCCCGGCAAGCTGATCGAGATCGACGAGACGGAGCGCATCTTCTCCAACCCGTCGGTCCAGGCCACCGAGGACTACATCTCGGGCCGCTTCGGCTGAGCCGAGGTATCCACCGACCCCTCGCGGTGCTGCATGGCGGTGCCACCGCGAGGACGCAAGAGGGCCCGCCCCTGGCTCCCGGGGGCGGGCCCGTCTGCGTCGTGCGTCGGCTGCGGGCCGCGCAGTTCCTCGCGCCCCTACAGCACCGTCAGGTAGATGATTCCGTAGGCCGCCGCTGCGACCAGGGCCGCTGCCGGCATCGTGATGAACCAGCCGAGGACGATGTTCTTGGCCACGCCCCAGCGGACCGCGTTCACGCGCTTCGTCGCGCCGACGCCCATGATGGCCGAGGTGATGACGTGGGTCGTGGAGATCGGCGCCTTGAAGAGGTACGCCGTGGTGAACATGATCGACGCACCCGTGGCCTCGGCCGCGAAGCCCTGCGGCGGGTCGAGTTCGATGATCTTGCGGCCCAGGGTGCGCATGATGCGCCAGCCGCCCGCGTACGTGCCCAGGGAGAGCATCAGCGCACAGACGATCTTCACCCAGGCCGGGATCGGGTCGCCGTACGTCTCGTGGCCGGAGATCACCAGGGCCATGACCACGACACCCATCGTCTTCTGGGCGTCCTGGAGGCCGTGCCCGAGGGCCATGCCGGCCGCGGAGACCGTCTGGGCTATCCGGAAGCCGCGCTTCGCCTTGTGCGGGTTGGACCGGCGGAACAGCCACATGATGGCCGTCATGACCAGGTAGCCGAGGATCAGCCCGACCACCGGCGACAGGAACATCGGGATGATGACCTTGTCGACGACGCCGTTCCAGAGGACCTCCGTGCCCCCGGCCAGGGCCGCGCCGACGAGCCCGCCGAACAGGGCGTGGGAGGACGAGGACGGCAGGCCGAAGTACCAGGTGACCAGGTTCCAGACGATCGCGCCGACGAGCGCCGCGAACAGGATGCCCATGCCCTTGGAGCCCTGCGGTGTCTCGATCAGGCCCTCGCTGACCGTCTTGGCGACGCCGGAGCCCAGGAAGGCGCCCGCGAGGTTCATCACCGCGGCCATCGCGAGCGCCGCCCGCGGGGTCAGGGCCCGCGTCGACACCGAGGTCGCGATCGCGTTCGCCGAGTCGTGGAAGCCGTTCGTGTACGTGAAGAAGAGCGCGACCAGGATGGTCACGACCAGAGCGAAGGTGTCCATCGACGCCTCAGGACTCCTTGACGGCGATGGTCTCCACCGTGTTCGCCACGTGCTCGAACGCGTCCGCCGCCTCTTCCAGGACGTCCACGATCTGCTTGAGCTTCAGCACCTCGATCGCGTCGTACTTGCCGTTGAAGAGGTGGGCGAGGAGTTTGCGGTGGATCTGGTCGGCCTGGTTCTCCAGACGGTTGATCTCGATCCAGTACTCGGTGAGGTTGTCCAGCGTGCGCAGGTGGGGCATGGCCTCGGCCGTCAGGTCGGCGGCCCGTGCCAGCACCTCGATCTGCTGCTCGACGCCCTTCGGCAGTTCCTCGACGTTGTAGAGGACGACCAGGTCGACGGCCTCCTCCATGAAGTCCATGATGTCGTCGAGGGAGGACGCGAGGGTGTAGATGTCCTCGCGGTCGAACGGCGTGATGAACGAGGAGTTCAGCTGGTGGAAGATCGCGTGCGTGGCGTCGTCACCTGCGTGTTCCGCTGCCCGCATACGCTCTGCGATCTCGGCCCGGGCAGACGCGTCCGCCCCGAGCAGTTCCATCAGGAGCTTCGAGCCGGTGACGATGTTGTCCGCGGAGGCGGCGAACATGTCGTAGAAGCTCGTCTCCCTGGGGGTCAGACGAAAGCGCACGTGGGGTCCTCGGTATGCATGGGTTTCGGTCAGGGTGATGCTAAGCGCATCATCCGGCCACGGCTAATGGGCCGCCGTCCAGTTTCGCCCATCGGGCATTTCGATCAGCACGGGGGCGCCCCGAGGGCCCTATACCCAGCAAAGTTCGTTACCATATACCCACCAGGGGTATGTGTCTCGACGAAGGGGAGGACGCGATGACGACCACCGAGGCCGGCGCCGTGACGCCCTCCGGGGGCGGAGAGCCGACGACCACGCACGGCTACCACAAGCAGAAGGACGAGCACCTCAAGCGGCTGCGCCGGATCGAGGGCCAGATCAGGGGCCTGCAGCGCATGGTCGACGAGGACACCTACTGCATCGACATACTCACCCAGGTCTCGGCCTCCACCAAGGCCCTGCAGTCCTTCGCCCTGCAACTCCTGGAGGAGCACCTGCGGCACTGCGTCGCCGACGCCGCCGTCAAGGGCGGGGACGAGATCGACGCGAAGGTGGAGGAGGCCACGAAGGCGATCGGCCGCCTGCTGCGGACGTGACCGCGCGGGGCGGTGGAGCTAGTCGGCCTCGCGCTCTTCGGCCACTCTCAGCACCTCGTCGATGCTCTCCAGGCTGAGGCGGTCCTCGGCGGCCGACGCCGCGATGATCAGCTCTCCGCACAGCTCGATCTCGGCGAGGGCCACGTGGTCCTGAACCGCCGTACCGCCGACCGGAGCCACGCGCATCACCTCTTCTCTGCCGTCACCGCTTCCTAGAGTAGGCAGCGGTCTACACAACGCGCATGGCACGGACGGGCTAGTTCACAGGTTGTACAGAGCCGATCCCGGACTAGTGCGGCGGCTGGTTTTCGGCGATGCGGCCCGCGTAGATGTCCCGGGAACGCGGCAACTTCACGTCCACGGGGGTGCCGAAGTCGTACAGCAGCGTGGTCGAGGCGACCGCGACCGTGCCTTTGCTGGTGTCGTTGACGAAACTGAACCGCTGCCTGAGCTTGCGGATCCGGCCCTGGTCGTCGAGGTACACGTCGAACGGGACCTCGGCGGTGGCGAACCCCTTCGCCGCGGCGGCGAGGGCCGGCCGGTTGCCCGGGGAGGCGGCCTGGGCCGCGACGGCCAGATCGGCGGTGCCCCGGTAGTGCCGGACCTCGGCGCCCGCGACCTCCGTCCGCCCGACGTAGGTCGCCGTCCGCGTACCGCGCAGCAGCTCGGCCGCCGCGAACGGGTCGGTCGCGCCGCCGGTCACCAGGTTGCCGTCGGAGAGGGAGGCGGTCTCCACCCGCACCCATTTGTCGGCCGGCACCCCGGCGCCCCGGTTCTTCATGAACAACGCGCCCGGTGCGAGGAGTTCGGTGATCGGACGGTGCTCGGGGGTGCCGGTGGGGTCCTGCGGGAGTACGACCGTGAGCCTGCCGAGCTGCCGGCCGTAGTCGTAGACGCCCCGGCCGCGGATGGTGACCCGGGTGCCGCCGGTCGCCATCTCCATCGACGTCGTCGCCCTGGACGTCCGGGCGTTCAGCAGGACGTCCGCCGCGTGTTCGAGGACGGTGACCGGGTCGCCCGGCGGGCCGCTCGCGCCTTCCGCCGTGGCGCCGCCGCAGCCGGTGGCGCACGCGCCGAGTCCGACCACGAGGCCCACGGTGACGGCCGTCTTCCCAGCGCGCCTGTGCTGCCGCCGATCCATCGCTGCCTACCCCCACCGGTACGTCCGTCGCGGGCCGCCTGTCGTTCCGGTTAACGAGGGGTGGGTGGGGCCGTCACGCATGCCTGAGCTTTACCGGGCATGGGTAACGTTGTCGGTGTGGCGCAGGAGGACGGTTCCGGACGGGCCCTGCAGAGGGCGGAACACGAGGCGGACACGGTTGAGCAGGGGCGGTTCTGTTTCGCCCGGTGCACGTGTGGGTGGCGAGGACCGGCACGGCGGGCGAGAAGCCTGGCGCGTACGGATGCGGAGGGGCACCTGGCCGGGGGGTGAGGTACGGGCCGCCCCGTGCGGCGGGTGACACAGGCCACAGGAACTCCCCGGTCGCCGCGGAGAGAAGTGGTCGTGAGGGAACCAGAGAACGATGTGCGCCGCCGTGTGCGCGAGGGGGACCGCGAGGCGTTCGCCCAGCTGTACGAGGAGTTCGCCCGCGCCGTGTACAACCACGGGCTGCGGCTGACCGGCGACTGGTCGATGGCCGAAGAGATCATGTCCGACACGTTCCTGACCGCGTGGCGGACCCGTGCGCGGGTGCTCGAGGACGGCGGCTCGCTGCTGCCCTGGCTGTTGGGCATCGCCACCCACAAGGCGGACAACGCCCGCCGGGGACAGCGCAGGCGCCAGCTGTTCCTGGCGCGTCAGCCGCAGCCGCGCGCGGAGGAGGACTTCGCGCCCCGGACGGTCGGGCGCCTCGACGACGCGCGGCGCCTGCGTGCCGTGCATGCCGCCCTGGGCCGGCTGCGGCGCCAGGAACGCGAGGTGCTGGCCCTGTGCGTGTGGTCCGGCTTGGACTACCAGCAGACGGCAGAGGCCCTGGGCATCGCCGTCGGCACCGTGCGCTCCCGCCTTTCGAGGGCCCGCAAGAAGCTCGCCCGCCTCGCGGAAGAGGACCGGGAACCACCCCTCACCCGCGGAGAGATGACAAGTGCGGCCGCGATCGCGGCCCTGCCCGTACGGGAGGAGCTCACATGAACGACGGCGACCGGGACGAGATCGCCCGCCTGCTGCCGGCCCCGGCCGACCAGGACCTCCCGCGCGAGCAGCACCTTCGTCACAAGGAACTGCTGATGCACCGCATCGACCAGGAGATCGCCCAGGAGACCGACCGGAGGACCGACCGGGAGCGGGCGACCCGTACCCGCCCGGCCCGTCGGCTGCTGCGGCCCGCGCTGCTGGCCCCGGCGACCGCCCTGACGCTGGCCGGGGTGGTGGCTGCGGGGGTCGCCCTGAACGGCAACGGCACAGGACCCGTCGGCACCTCGTCGCACCGTGCGGCCACGGACATGCAGCCCGTCGCGGCCCTCCTGGGCCGGATCTCCGACGCCGCCGGGGAGCGCCGCACGCCCCGCGTGCGGGACGACCAGTTCGTCTACACCCGGGAGAAGCTCCAAGGGGCCGATCTGACCAGTGGGAAGGCCGTCATGGGCCCCCTGGCGGAACGGGAGTCGTGGTCCGCCCAGGAACCGGGTCCGCTGCGCAGGCTCGGGCTGGTCCGGGAGAACGGCGAGACCCTGCCGGTCAACGCCCAGCTCGGTGACACCGACGGCACCCCGGCCGGCCTCGGCCGGCCCACCTACAGCTGGTTCAGCACGCTGCCCACCGACCCGGACAGGCTGCTGACCTACTTCTACGCGCACACCCCGTTCGCCGAGGGCCGGGGACGGGACCAGGCGGTGTTCGAGCAGATCGGGTCCCTGCTCGGCGGGATGATGCCGCCCGCCACTGCCGCCGCGCTCTACCGGGCCGCGGCGAAGATCCCCGGTGTCACCGCGGCCCCGCAGGCGCATGACGCGATCGGACGGCGTGGGCTCGGGATCGCCCGCGACGACACGCGTTACGGAGTGCGGACCGAGTGGGTCTTCGACAAGAAGGACTACTCGTTCCTCGGGTCCCGCAGCTACCTGATCAAGGACCGGTCGTACGGGAAGGCGGGGACGTTGCTGTCGAGTGAGGCGGAGTTGGAGGTCGCCGTCGTGGACAAGGCGGGGGAACGGCCCTGAGCCCCCCGCCCCTTACGGGGCGCTGATCAGCAACTCGTCCACCAGTTCCGCGTCCCTCGGCTGCGTCAGGCGTTGCCGGGCCTGGGCCGGGCGCAGCCACAGGATGCGGTCCACCTCGTGGTTCGGGGTGAAGTGGCCCTCTGCCGCCTCGGCCGCCCAGTAACGGACCTCCTTGGGGCGGCCGTTGGCGTAGTAGAGGGCGGTGGACAGTTCGCTGCCGGGCGACGCCGTGTAGCCGGTCTCCTCCCGTACCTCGCGCAGCGCGCCCGTGACGGCGTCCTCGCCCCGCTTGAGCTTGCCCTTGGGGTGGGACCAGTCGTCGTACTTGGGGCGGTGGACGAGGCAGACCTCGAGCTCGCCGTCGACCGGCGAGCGGCGCCACAGGACGCAGCCCGCCGCGAGTACCGGGGCGTCGTTCACACGGCCTCCAGCGGCTGCTCCTGCCACGCCTGCTGGAAGGCGAAGCGGGCCGCCTCCACCTCGTGCCGCTGGTCGGCGTGGAGGACGCCGAGGGCGTAGGCGGTCGCCGGGGCGATGCGCGGGGTGCGGGCGGCCGCGGCGGCCGCCGCGGCGGCCTCGGAGGCGTCCCGGTGCCGGTTCAGGGCCTGGCCGGCCGTGAGCAGCCGGACGTCCACGGGAGCGCCCTGGCCGCACAGCACCTCGCGGGCGTACCGGTGCAGGCGCAGCAGCAGGCGTACCTGGTGCCAGGGGCCGTCCTGGGGGTGCGGGGACGGGTCCGGGGACAGGCCGTGGACGAGGGCCTCCGCGTTGTAGGGGTGGCCGGCCGTGACCAGCGGGAGGGCGGCGATGGCGTCGGTGAGGCGTTCCTCGGCGGCGGCCGCCGGCGGCCGCAGGTCGGCCGTGGGGGCCGCGGCCGTCAGCGGGACCTCGCTGGCCAGTACCGCGACCTTGTCGGCGACCGCGTGGAAGCGGGAGGAGCCGAGCGCCTGGAGGGCCGTGGAGTGGGCCCGGGTGCGGGCGAGGGTCAGCTGGCGGTCCAGCAGGGCGCCCGCCTTGGCCGCGCCGACGGTGAGGTTGCCGCGGTCGGTCGTGACCTCCGAAGTGGCCTGGCTGGGCAGGGCGGTCGAGCCGGAGAGCCGGTGCAGCGCCAGCAGCAGCCGTTGCAGTCTGGCCTCGTACGCGTGCTCAAGCCCCAACGTGCCCGACAGCCAGGCGAGTTCGGGGCGGATCTCCTCCGACCAGTCGGCTTCCAGGAGCGGGCGGAAGGTGTGCAGGCTGCCGCTGATGCGCCGGGCGGAGCGGCGCAGCGCGCGGGCCGCGTCGACGGACTCCTCCGCCGCGCCCGCCGCCGTACCGGTCTCCCGGTGCAGCCGCAGCGCGCGGAGGAACTCCGTGGCCTGGGCGCGCAGGTAGCCCGCGAGGGCGTCCCCGCTGACGGCCCGGGCCGTGGGGTCCGTCGGTTCAAGGTGTTGCTGTGCCACGCCGGCGCCTCCGGGCGTCTATGAGCATCTCCTGGATGTTGCGCAGCGGCTGTCCGTCGGCGTCGGTCGCGTGCCGGGTCCATTCGCCGTCCGGGCCCAGGTGCCAGGAGGAGGTGGAGTCGGACATGCCGGTTTCCATCAGCCGGGTGAGGGCTGCCCGGTGGGCCGGGTCGATGACCCGGACCAGGGCCTCTATCCGGCGGTCGAGGTTGCGGTGCATCATGTCGGCGCTGCCGATCCACACCTCGGTTTCGCCGCCGTTGCCGAAGGCGAAGACCCGGGAGTGTTCGAGGAAGCGGCCGAGGATCGAGCGGACCCGGATGTTCTCCGAGAGGCCCGTGACACCGGGGCGGATGGCGCAGATGCCGCGCACCCAGATGTCGACCGGCACGCCGGCCATGGACGCTCGGTAGAGCGCGTCGATGAGCGCTTCGTCGACCATCGAGTTGGCCTTGATGCGGACGAAGGCGGGGCGGCCCGCACGGTGGTGCTGGACCTCCTTCTCGATCCGCGCGATCAGTCCGTCGCGCAGCGACTTGGGTGCCACCAGCAGGCGGCGGTACGTCTCCCGGCGGGAGTAGCCGGAGAGGCGGTTGAACAGGTCGGACAGGTCGGCGCCCACCTGCGGGTCGGCGGTGAGCAGCCCGAGGTCCTCGTACAGGCGCGCCGTCTTCGGGTGGTAGTTGCCGGTGCCGACGTGGCTGTAGCGGCGGAGCGTGTCGCCCTCCTGGCGCACCACCAGGGACAGCTTGCAGTGCGTCTTCAGGCCGACGAGGCCGTACACGACGTGGCAGCCGGCCTCTTCCAGGCGCTTCGCCCACTTGATGTTGGCGTGCTCGTCGAAGCGGGCCTTGATCTCGACCAGGACGAGGACCTGCTTGCCTGCCTCGGCGGCGTCGACGAGCGCGTTGACGATCGGGGAGTCGCCGGAGGTGCGGTACAGGGTCTGCTTGATGGCGAGGACGTCCGGGTCCTCGGCGGCCTGCTCGACGAAGGCCTGCACCGAGGTGGAGAAGCTGTCGTACGGGTGGTGCAGCAGCACGTCCCGTTCGCGCAGGGCCGCGAAGATGTCGGGCGCGGACGCGGACTCGACCTCGGCGAGGTCGCGGTGGGTGCCCGCGATGAACTTGCGGTATTTCAGCTCCGGCCGGTCCAGGCCGGCGATCCGGAACAGGCCGGTCAGGTCGAGCGGTCCTGGCAGCGGGTAGACCTCGGCCTCGCCGATCTTCAGCTCGCGCACCAGCAGGTCGAGGACGTCGCGGTCGATGGACTCCTCGACCTCCAGGCGTACCGGCGGCCCGAAGCGGCGCCGCATGAGCTCCTTCTCCAGGGCCTTGAGGAGGTTCTCGGCGTCGTCCTCCTCGACCTCCAGGTCCTCGTTCCTGGTGAGCCGGAAGGCGTGGTGCTCCACGACCTCCATGCCCGGGAACAGCTCCTCCAGGTGGGCGCCGATGACGTCCTCGATGGGGACGTACCGGCCCGGGCTGCTCTCCAGGAAGCGGGACAGCGACGGCGGCACCTTCACGCGGGCGAAGTGCTTGTGGCCGCTGACCGGGTTGCGGACCACCACGGCCAGGTTCAGGGACAGGCCGGAGATGTACGGGAAGGGGTGCGCCGGGTCGACCGCCAGCGGGGTCAGGACCGGGAAGATCTGGTGCCGGAAGAGCGTGAAGAGCCGTGCCTGCTCCTTCTCGGTGAGCTCGGCCCAGCGGACCAGGTGGATGCCCTCCTCCGCGAGTGCGGGGGCGACGTCCTCGTGGTAGCAGGCGGCGTGCCGGGCCATCAGCTCACGGGAGCGGGCCCAGATCATCTCCAGCACCTCGCGCGGCTGGAGGCCGGAGGCGGACCGGGTGGCCACACCGGTGGCGATACGGCGCTTCAGGCCCGCCACCCGGACCATGAAGAACTCGTCCAGGTTGCTGGCGAAGATCGCCAGGAAGTTCGCGCGCTCCAGCAGCGGGGTGTTCGGGTCCTCGGCGAGTTCGAGCACCCGCTCGTTGAACGCCAGCCAGCTGCGCTCCCGGTCGAGGAACCGGCCCTGCGGCAGCTGGGGCCCGTCGTACGGTGACTCCTCGTACGCGTCGAGGTCGGCGTCGATGTCGGGTTCGAGGTCGGAGACCGCGGCGGCCACCGTGTGCGGGCGGTGCGCGGCTATGGAGCCCACGGAGGGCTGGGCGTGCTGAACCTCGGCTGCCTGGGCGTTCTGCTGACTCATGACACCATTCTTCCGCGCCCGGGGCGTGACAGGCGCGTCGGAACGTGCGGGTGGGAGGTGGACGACCCCGTTTCCCGCGAACCCCTCGGGGGGCGGCGAAGGCTCTGGCACGGCGGGCTTCATTGACTGAGCGTCGCAAGTCCGTCTGAACCAATGGTTACGAAGACATGGCGTGCGGGATAGCGGGGAGCGGCCCACGGACGTCCGTGCTCGCCCCGCGCAGGCGTCGGGGTTCACGAAAGCGACGATCCCGTACACCTTTCCCCCGACAGAGGGACGCACGGGACCGACGGTCCCCTCCGCGGGCCGGCCGGCGCACCCGCACCGTACGACGCCCGGGCGCCCGGCGCGCCCCCGCTCACGCGGGGGACGTCAGACGGCCCTTGAGCACCCGGAAGGAACAGAGCACGGCGAGGACGGCGACCGTGAGGACGATCGCGGTCTCGGTGAGGTGGAGCGGCCAGTAGTGGGACGCGGGGTGGTAGGCGGCGAAACGCCCGTGCACGTCCGACCCCTCGTTCACCAGCCAGACGCCGTCGGGGAGGTCGAAGGCGTGCGGCCCGGTACGGGTGTCGGTGGGCCACAGGTACGGGCGGTAGTACGTCAGCACGGAGTTGAACAGCCACATCGCCCCGGCCGCGGTCCCCAGCGCGGCCAGCGCACGGCCCAGCAGCAGCGCGGCGAGCGTGCCGACGGCGAGTGCGCACAGGGCGTACGCCACCACCAGCGGCCCGCGGGCCGCGAACACGGAGGCGGAGGTCCAGTCCTGCGTCCGGTGGGCCGAGGAGGCCCAGCGGAAGACCAGCACGAGGACGGTGCCCCCGACGGTGAGCGCCGCCGCGGGCAACGCCAGCTTGGCGGCCAGCCAGCGGACCGGGGTCACGCCCTGGGTCCACGCCAGCTGTGCGGTGCCCGACTCCAGTTCGCGGCCGATCAGGGCTCCGCCCGCGAAGGCGGCGACGCCCACGAAGCAGTAGCCGATCAGGGTGCAGGCCCACTCCAGCTCGGTGGCGAAGCCGATCAGGACGGTCGACTGCCCGCAGGCGCCGAGGCACGGCAGGCCCTGCGGGCCCCGCTCCTTCGCCGTGACCTCGGTCAGCCACACCAGCCAGCCGCACATCCCCGCCACGAACAGGATCCAGATCAGCAGGGCCGGGCGGTGCAGCCGCAGCACGGTCCGGGGGAGCCCGGCCGGTGTCGGCGCGGTCATCCCCGGGCCGCCTTTCCGGTCAGGCGGCGCAGCACCAGGTAGCAGCCGAGGGTGAGCAGGGCAGTGACGGCGAGGAGGAGGGCCGTGGCGGTCAGCTGGAGCGGCCAGTAGTGGGCGTAGGGGTGGTAGGTGACCTGGTAGTGGGCCGCGTTCCCACCCCGGCTCACCGTCCAGGAGTGGGCGGGCGCCCCGCCGTAGCCGTGCCCGCTGCGCCCCAGCGTCGGCCACAGATGGGGCAGCACCAGCAGGGTCGCGCCCCAGATCACGGCCGTCAGCAGCAGGCCGAGGCCCAGCGCGGGCAGCGTCCGCCGCAGCAGCAGCCCGGCCAGCGCGCCCGCCGCGAGCCCGGCCAGGGACAGGGCGACGAGGAGGGGGCCGCCGGTGTGGAAGGTGCCGACGTCGTACCACTCCTTGGCGCTGTGGATACGGCCCCGGCCCGCGGCCCAGGCCAGCTCGTGCAGCCAGGCCAGCAGGCCCGACCCCGCCGCGACGAGGGCGGCCGGAGTCGCCAGCCGCACGGTGAGCCAGCGGACCGGGGTGCTGGACTGGGCCCAGGACAGCTGGGCGGTGCCGGATTCCAGCTCCTTGCCGAGGAGCGATCCGCCCGCCCAGGCGCCGGTGAGCAGGGGCACCGCGGCCGCGGCCAGGGTGGCGTAGTCGTACCAGTCCTTGTAGCGCAGGATCGCGTCCTGGTCGTACGAGCACTTCTCGGTGATCCCGCACTGGTCGACCTGCCGCCAGCCTTCGGCCGCCGCGTCGGCGAACGGGCCCTGCAAAAGGATCAGCAGGACTGCCGTCAGCAGGACGAGGGCCGTCCAGGCGTACAGCGCGGGGCGGTGCAGGCGCAGCAGCCAGCGGGTCAGGCGGGGCCCGGCGGTGGGCGCGGGTGCGGACAGGGTGGTCACGCGACGGTCTCCTCGGTCGGGACCAGGGCCGGGGCCTCTGGGTTGCGGAGGTGGGCGAGGACCAGCTCTTCCAGGGTGGGGCTGCCGGTGTGCCAGTCGCCGGGCAGCGGGCCGGACGGGCGGACCAGGGCGCTGAGCCGGCGGCCGGTGGTGCGGGACTCGACGACGGTGTGCGGGTCGAGCGGGGTGTCGGCGGGGGCGCTGACCCGGCTGTGGGCGGCCAGCAGGTCGTCGATCTCGCCGGCCAGCCGGACCCGGCCGCCGCCGATCAGCAGCAGGTGGTCGCAGGAGTCCTCCAGTTCGGCGACCACGTGCGAGGACATCGCGATGGTGGTGCCGTGCTGGGCGGCCTGCACCATCAGCACGCCCATGAGTTCGTGCCGGGCCAGCGGGTCGAGGTCGGCCATCGGCTCGTCGAGGAGCAGCAGCTCGGGCCGCTTGCCGAGGGCGAGGGCGAGGGCGACGCGGGTGCGCTGGCCGCCGGAGAGGGTGCGCACCTTGGACCTCGGGTCCAGTTCGCCGGCCGTCACGATCCGCTCGGCGGCCGCCGCGTCCCAGCGCTCGGGGTTGAGGTCGGCGCCCATCCGGAGCGTCTCGGCGACCGTGAGCTGCGGGTACAGCGGCTTGTCCTGGGCGACGTAGCCGACCCGGGTGCGGGCCCCGGCCGGGGTGGTGCCGAGGACGGTCAGCCCGCCCTCGGTGGTGCCCAGCAGACCGGCGGCGAGAGCGAGGAGCGTGGACTTGCCCGCTCCGTTGGGGCCGACGACGGCACAGACCCGCCCCGCGGGCAGCCGGAAGGTGCAGTCGCGCAGTGCCCAGCTCCCGCGCCGGCCGAACCGCTTGCCCAGTGCCGAGGCCGCTATCGCGGTGTCGGTCATCAGTTGTCTCCCTGAAAGTGCTTTTCCAGTACGGCGGTGAAGAGTGCGGCCACGTCGTCGCGGTCCAGGCCGGCCTCGCGGGCCCGGGCGGCCCAGTCCTCCAGCTCCCCGTGCAGGGGGGACTCGGCCGGTGCGGTGCCCAGGGCGCGTTTCACGAAGGTGCCGAGGCCGCGCCGGGCCTCGACCAGCCCTTCGCGCTCCAGCTCCCGGTAGGCCTTGAGGACGGTGTTGGGGTTGATGGCGGTGGCCTCGACCACCTCGCGGGCGGTGGGCAGTCTGTCTCCCGGCTGCAGGTGCCCCAGGCGCAGGGCCTGCTTGGTCTGCTGGACGATCTGGACGTAGGTGGCGACGCCGGAGCGCCGGTCGATGCGGTACTCGACCACTCGTACAACCACCCTTTCACTAATTGAGTAGTGAAAGGGTGGTGGAAGGGTGCCCGGAAAGTCAAGGCGGGATCCGTGGACGACTGCGCGCGGGGCTGACGCGGGCATGATGGGAAGGGCGGCGGCTCACGTGCCGGGCGGGCGAGACGAGGAGACGGGCATGGACAACCCCTTCCGCGACGGAGGTCCGGCCGAAAGGGCCATGCCCTGGCTCTCGGCGGCCGTCGTCCTCCTCCTCGCCGCGGCCACCCTGGCCGGCGGCGCCGCACCCCTCGTCAAGGCACTCGCCGCGGCGGTCGCCGTCGCCGTGCTGGGCCGGTCCGCCCGCCTGATCGGACGAGGGCGGCCGCGGGGCCGGTGACCTGCGCTCACGTCTCCGTGCGATACATCAGGTCCGTCTCGTGGGTCGTGAAGCCCAGGCGTTCGTACACGGCCACCGCCGGGGTGTTGTCCGCGTCGACGTAGAGCATCGCCGTCGGCAGGCCGCGTCCGGCCAGGTGGCGCAGGCCGATCGTGGTGAGGGACTTGCCGAGGCCGCCGCCCTGGGCGGCGGGGGAGACGCCGAGGACGTACACCTCGCCCAGGCCCTCCTCCTCGTGCACCTTCGTCCAGTGGAAGCCGAGGAGTTCGTCCCCGCGCTCCGCCAGGAAGAAGCCGGCCGGGTCGAACCAGGGCTGGGCCTTGCGGTCGTCCAGGTCGCGCTGGGTGAGTGAGCCCTGTTCGGGGTGGTGGGCGAACGCGGCGGCGTTCAGGGCGAGCCAGGCCGCGTCGTCCTTGCCGGGCACGAAGGCACGGACCGTCACGCCCTCCGGGAGCTTCGGGTCGGGCAGGTCGAGGTCCGTCAACGGACGGCGCAGCTGGCGCAGTTCGCGGAACAGGGTGAGACCGAGGACCTGGGCGAGGTGACGGGCCGCCGAGTGCCCGCCGTGCGCCCACACCCGCAGCCGCTTGCCGGTCGCGGCCAGTAGCGCGCTGCCCAGGGCGCGGCCGTGTCCGTGCCCCCGGTGGGACGGGTGGACGACCAGTTCGGCGGCCGGTGCCTCCACCGGGTCCGTGTCCTCCAGCTGGGCGTAGCCCACGAGTTCGCCGCCGACGGTGAGGAGCAGATGGGAGACGCCGTCCCGGGCGCCCCCGCTCAGCTGGAGGCGGCCCTGCTCGGACACCGGCTGCTGGCCGTCGGCCCGCGCGGCCTCCGTGAGCAGCGCGAGGACGGCTTCGGCCTGGTCCTCGGTGAGCGCCGAGCAGGTGTCGACGGAGCGGGAGTACATGGGCTGCCGTGCGGTGTCGTCGCTGGTCATGCGTACGAGGGTACGGGGCCGCGCGGACAAAGTGGGGGCACGGCGGAAGGTAAAGGGCAGGGCAAAAGGCAACCAGGATGTAACCATGAACCCCCTGTTGCGCTACGCGCGTTGACCCTAGGCTGCGCCGGACCGGGCCACTTCTCAGCAGACCCACAGGGGGGTTTCATGCCGGCCACTTCCCGCCCGTCCAGACGTCGTGCCTACGCCTTGTTCGCGTCCGCCGCCGGGCTCGCCACCGTCGCCGCGCTGGCGACCGCGCTGCCCGCCGACGCGCACTCCGGCAGCGGACACTCCGGCAGCGGACACGGCCACCCGCGGCCGAGCCGCTACCAGGACGTCCAGCTGCTCTCCTTCAACGACCTGCACGGCAACCTCGAACCGCCGTCGGGCTCCTCCGGCCGGGTCACCGAGACCGAGGCCGACGGGACGACGAAGACGATCGACGCCGGTGGTGTGGAGTACCTCGCCACGCATCTGCGCCAGGCCCGCGAGGGCCACCCGTACTCCGTCACGGCGGCCGGCGGTGACATGGTCGGCGCCTCCCCGCTGATCTCCGGGCTCTTCCACGACGAGCCCACCATCGAGGCGCTGAACAAGCTCGACCTGGACGTGACGACGGTCGGCAACCACGAGTTCGACGAGGGCGCGAAGGAACTCGCGCGCCTCCAGAACGGCGGCTGCCACCCCACCGACGGCTGCTACACCGACAAGCGGTTCAAGGGCGCCGACTTCCCCTACCTCGCCGCGAACGTCCTCGACGAGAAGACGCAGCAGCCGATCCTCAAGCCGTACTGGGTCTGGCAGAAGAAGGACGTGAAGATCGGGTTCATCGGCGTCACCCTGGAGGGCACGCCGGGCATCGTCTCCGCCGACGGCGTCAAGGGCCTCGCCTTCAAGGACGGGGTCGAGACGATCAACAAGTACGCCAAGGTGCTCCAGCGCCAGGGCGTCCAGTCGATCGTGGCGCTGGTCCACGAGGGCGGCTTCCCGAGCTCGTCGTCGTACAACTACGACTGCGACTCGCCGGGCGCCGGTGACGGCATCTCCGGTCCGATCGTCGACATCGCGAAGAACGTGACCCCGGCGGTGGACGCCCTCGTCACCGGCCACACCCACACCGCGTACGTCTGCACGATCGACGACCCGGCCGGAAACCCGCGCATGGTCACCTCGGCCGCCTCCTTCGGCCGCCTGTACACCGACACCACCCTCACGTACGACCGCCGCACCGGCGACATCGCGCGTACGGCCGTGCGGTCCGCGAACCACGTGGTCACCCGGGACGTGGCCAAGGCGCCCGACCTGACCCGGCTGATCAGCAAGTGGAACACCCTCGCCGCCCCCATCGGCAACCGCCCGATCGGCTACATCTCCGCCGACGTGGCCAACACCGGCACCGAGTCCCCGATGGGCGACCTCATCGCCGACGCCCAGTTCACCTACGGCAAGGAATTGGACCCGGAGACCGACCTGGCGCTGATGAACCCGGGCGGGGTACGCGCCGGCCTCACCTACGCGGCCAAGGCCGGTGAGGGCGACGGGGTCGTCACCTACGCCGAGGGCTTCACGGTCCAGCCGTTCGCCAACACCGTGAACCTGCAGAACTTCACCGGCGCCCAGCTGGTCCAGGTGCTCAAGGAGCAGGTGAGCGGCGGCAACGCGGCGGCCCCGAAGATCCTCCAGCCGTCGCGGAACCTGACGTACACCCTGGACCTGACGAAGACCGGCGCGGACCGCGTCGTCAGCGACTCGATCCGCCTCGACGGCAAGGTGATCGACCCGGCCGCCACCTACCGCGTCGCCACCAACTCCTTCCTCGCGGGCGGCGGCGACGGCTTCACCACCCTCGGCCAGGGCACCGACGACCTGGTCGGCACGGACGACCTGTCCGCCCTGGCGCAGTACCTGACGGCCAACTCCTCGGCGACGAGCCCCCTGGCGCCGCCGGCTGCGAACCGGATCACGATCGTGCAGTAGTCACACGGAGCAGACTCACCGAGGGCCCGGTACGCGCGCAGGCGCTGCAGCTCGCCCGCC
>NZ_JBEYFC010000043.1:0-30757 GCF_040634175.1 Streptomyces sp. NPDC007162 | reverse complement strand
GGTGGTGCGGCTGGTGGTGCGCTTGGTGCCGGTCTTGCTGCCGGTGGTACCGGCCTTGCCTGCGGCGCTGCGTCGCGGTGTGCCCGCGGCACTGCTGTCCACGCTCACGTGTGCTCCTCCGTCGGTCCGGCCCCCGGGGTTGCCGGGTGAACCAGTGCGGCTCACCTGCTTCCGACACCCGTGGCACGGGGTGGGTGCCACTCGGCCGGGAACAGGCGTGACAGGTGCCCCGGCGAGCGCCCTGCAAGATGCACGTTACCCAGTGCTCCACATTTCTGTGAAACCCCTCCTGACCTGCGTTTTTGCTTGGAAATCCAAGTATTTTCCCCTTGGGTTCCCCAGTAGAGCGACGCGGGCCGGAAGCTAGCTGGTCAGAGCCTTGCAAGACGCCGGAGCAACGGCACGTTATCCCGCGGGACCAGGTGACGGGAAGAATGCTTCGCACCCGAGTTCGTCACGGTCCACCCTGTGACCGAAAGCGACCAACAGCGACTGTCTGCAACAATCCCCAGCTCAACGCCTCATCCGGTGCCCTAGCATCTGCCGCGTGCCGCGCTCATCCGTACCACCCCTCGTGCCCCATGCGCCCCCTCTGGGCGCCTTGCTCCGGCTTTACGCCGCCGGTTCCGCACTCGCCTGCGAGCCCGTGGAACAAGGTCTGCTCAACCGCGGCTACCGCCTCTGCACCACCCGGGGCAGCTACTTCCTCAAGCACCACTTCGATCCGGACACCGCCGACCCCACCGCCATCGAGCGCCGCCATCTGGCCACCCAGCGCCTCGCCGCCGTCGGCGTCCCGGTCGCCCCGCCCCTGGCCCACCGCGACGGCCGGACGGTCGCGGTCGTCGGCGGACACGCCTACGCGCTGCACCCCTGGATCGACGGCAGGCACCGGCACGGCGGACAGCTCACGCGCGGGGAGTGCACGCGACTCGGCGCGCTGCTCGGCGCCGTGCACGCCTGTCTGGAACACGTGATGCCGCCCAAGGGGCGCACCCGCCCGGCCACCGGCCCCCATCCCGTGGAGAGCGCCGACCCGGCCGACACCTTCGCACTCATCGACGACCTGCTCACCCGGGTCAGCCGCCACCGCCCGGCCGACGCCTTCGACGAACTCGCCCGTCACCGGCTCTTGGAACGCCGGGCGCTCCTGGAGCAGCACGCCGGCCGGCGCCCGCCGCGCGGCGGCCCGGTGGGCTGGGTGCACGGCGACTTCCACCCGTTCAACCTGCTGTACAAGGACGACGACGCCCCCGCCGCGATCGTCGACTGGGACCGGCTCGGGGTGCAGCCCCGCGCGGAGGAGGCGGTACGTGCCGCCGTGATCTTCTTCGTCCGTCCGGCGGGCGCGCTCGACCTGCACAAGGTGCGCGCGTACGCGCGCGCGTACCGGCGCGCGGCCGGGGCCACGCCCTCGGAACTGGCGGCGGCCGTGCACCGGGTGTGGTGGGAGCGGCTCAACGACTTCTGGATGCTGCGCTGGCACTACGAGCGCGGCGACACCCGCGCGGACCCCCAGTTCCCCGCCGCCTCGGCCCTCGCCGTGTGGTGGACCGGGGAGTACGACGCGGTGTGCGACGCCTTCGTGGCGTGACACCGGCCGGTACGGCGAAGGCGCCCTCCCGGTGACGGAAGGGCGCCTTGTCAGCCTGCTCGGTTGCCGAAGGGCGTGGGTGTCCTTCAACCGCCGCCCAGGCCGGAGCCGGAGATCGTGCCCTGGTCGGTCCCGCCGGCGTCACCGGTGCCCGTCGTGTCGGAGGGCTGCGAGTCCGGCGAGCTCGCCGTGTCGGTCGGCTGCGAGGCGCTGGCCGTCTCGCTCGGCTGGCTGCTCGGCTCGCTGCTCTGCTGCTGGGACTGGCTGTACGTCGGGGTCGGCGACTTCGTGTACCCGTTGTGGTTGCCGCTTCCCGAACCGCTCGTGCCGGTCCCCGTGTCCGAGGACGTGGCGCTGGTCTCGTCGGTGGGACTGGAGCTGGGCGTCTCGTCCTTGGTGGTCTGCGAGGCGCTCGGGGACGTCGACGGCCCCGAACCGCCGCCGTCACCGCCGCCACCGCCGTTGTTCAGCGCCAGCGCGACACCCGCCGCGATGGCGATCACCGCGAGGACGGCCAGGATCCAGAGCTTGCCGCGGCCGCTGCCCTCGTTGCCGTGCCCCTCGAAGCCACCGTCGTCGCCGCCCCCATAGCCGGACGGCAGGATCGGCTGCGGGATCTGCGTGGTCCCGGAGGCGGCCGTCGGGTGCGGCATCACGGTCGTACCGGCGAACCCGGCCGCCGGGGTGTGCCGGCCGTCGTGCACGGTGACCGGGCCGGTGTTCCAGGTGCCGGTGTGGCCGCCCTGGTCGTACAGCATCTGCAGGCCGTACTGGACCAGGCCGCGCATCTCCTCGGCGGTCTGGAAACGGTCGTCGGGCTCCTTGGCGAGCGAGCGCATGACCAGGCCGTCCAGCTCCGGCGGGGCCGCGCCCTCGGAGGTCTGGGACGGCGGCACCGGGATGTCCTGGACGTGCTGGTAGACCACCGACAGCGGGGTCTCCCCGATGAACGGCGGCCGCAGCGCGAGGAGTTCGTAGAGCAGACAGCCGGTGGCGTACAGGTCGGACCGGTGGTCGACGGCCTTGCCGAGCGCCTGTTCCGGGGACAGGTACTGGGGGGTGCCCATGACCATGCCGGTCTGGGTCATCGTCGTGGACGCGCCGTGCAGGGCGCGCGCGATGCCGAAGTCCATCACCTTGACGGAACCGGTCTGGGTGATGATGACGTTGGCCGGCTTGATGTCGCGGTGCACGATGCCGTGCTGGTGCGAGTAGGCCAGCGCCTCCAGCACCCCGGAGACGATGATCAGGGCCTGCTCGGGGCCGGGCGCCTCCGAGTTGATCAGCAGGTCGCGGATGGTGTGGCCCTCGACCAGCTCCATCACGATGTACGGCACCGACTGGCCGCCGACGACGTCCTCGCCCGAGTCGTACACCGCCACGATGGCATGGTGGTTGAGGCCGGCGACCGACTGTGCCTCGCGGGTGAACCGGGCCTTGGAGACCGGGTCCTCCGCCAGGTCGGCGCGGAGCAGCTTGACGGCCACGGTGCGGCCGAGCCGTACGTCCTCGGCCGCGAACACCTCGGCCATGCCGCCCCGGCCGAGACGGTGGGTCAGCCGGTACCGGCCGTCGCCGACCAGGCCCTGGTTGCCCCACATCTCCGGCGCGTCTGACATGCCGCCGCCAGTCGCCTCGGGGTCGGACGGGCCCTGGGCGCTGTGCGTCTGTGCCATCGGTCCTCGCCGTCGTTTCTGCCCGCGGTGCGCGCGGTGTTGTCACGGTCTCCGTCGGCCACGCTACAGCCTCCGGGCAACCCGCAGGTCCGGGATCCGGCCCGTGGACGGACCGGCCATGAAACCCGCACCACTCACCGTCGTGCAAATTCTGTGTACCGGGCGTACGGCCGCTGTAACGCTTCCGCGACTCTTCCTTCGCGTACGGTCACGGAACGGGCACCGCGCTTGACGTGTCAGTGCCCTGGGGCAGACTTGGCCGGGAATGGGACATTCGATCAACAAGAGTGCCTGAGGGACCGACGGGGGACGGGGAAAATGAGCCAGGACGGCGCACACGGCCGTTACACGGGGCGGGCTCTGGCCGGTGGCCGCTACCAGCTGCGCGACCTGCTCGGCGAGGGCGGCATGGCCTCCGTGCACCTGGCCTACGACTCGGTCCTGGACCGCCAGGTCGCGATCAAGACCCTGCACACCGAACTCGGCCGGGAACAGGCCTTCCGCGAGCGCTTCCGCCGCGAGGCCCAGGCAGTGGCCAAGCTCACGCACACCAACATCGTCTCCGTGTTCGACACCGGCGAGGACGCGCTCGACGGCGCCACGATGCCGTACATCGTCATGGAGTACGTCGAGGGCCGCCCGCTCGGCTCGGTGCTCGACGAGGACGTACGGCAGTTCGGCGCGATGCCCGCCGACAAGGCGCTGAAGATCACCGCCGATGTGCTGGCCGCGCTGGAGATCAGCCACGAGATGGGGCTGGTCCACCGCGACATCAAGCCGGGCAACGTGATGATGACCAAGCGCGGGGTCGTCAAGGTGATGGACTTCGGCATCGCCCGTGCCATGCAGTCCGGCGTGACCTCGATGACCCAGACCGGCATGGTCGTCGGCACCCCGCAGTACCTCTCCCCCGAGCAGGCGCTGGGCCGTGGCGTGGACGCCCGCTCCGATCTCTACTCGGTCGGCATCATGCTGTTCCAGCTGGTCACCGGGCAGCTGCCGTTCGACGCGGACTCGCCGCTCGCGATCGCCTACGCGCATGTCCAGGAGGAGCCGGTCGCCCCCTCCTCGATCAACCGTTCCCTGCCGCCGGCCGTGGACGCACTGGTCGCCCGCGCGCTGAAGAAGAACCCGAACGAACGATTCCCGACCTCCGAGTCCATGCGCGAGGAGTGCCTGCGGGTGGCCGCCTCGCTCCAGCCCGCCGCGCCCAGCATCGTGCCCGGCGTCCCCCGGACGCAGAGCGGCTCCGGGGTCGGCTCCGCGGTGTTCCCGCCCGTCGACCAGGCCACGCCCGCGCCGCCCGGACCGGTGCAGACGCCGTACCAGCCGACGCCGGCCCCCAGCCCGTACGGCACCCCGCCGACGCCGTCACCCGCCTACGGCTATCCGCAGCAGGCTGGCTACCAGACTCCGGCCGGATACGCCCAGCCGATGCCGTCGACCCCGCCGCCGTACACCATGACCCCGGGGACCGTCTCCACCGGCGTGGGGGGCGGTGGCGGCGGGAAGGGCAACCGGCCGGTGGTCATCGGGTCGGTCGCGGTCTCACTGATCGCGGTGATCGGACTGGTCGTCGCACTGGCGCTGCACAACAACGGCGACGGCGGGGGCGGCAGCGGTGGCAGCGGCGCGAGCGCCTCGGCCTCGCACGCCTCGGGCTACCGCGGACCCGACACCTCGAAGACCGTCGAGACGACCGAGTGCACCGAGCCCGAGGAGTCCTACAACGACCCCAAGAAGGTGCGGGTCCCGGACTTCAAGTTCAAGTACATCAAGTCGGTCAAGGCCTGCTTCCAGGCCGCCGGATGGCAGATGAAGATCACCGACGTCGACGAGAACACGTACGGCGACGGCACGATCATGGACCAGTTCCCGTCCTCCGGCACGGACGTCGACCCGAAGAACGTGCCGACCATCGAGCTCAAGGTGTCCACCGGCAACCCGGCCACCGGCTGACGCACGAGGACGTAAGAAGGGCCCGGCGGTCGCACGCCGGGCCCTTTCACCTGCTGGAAGACCTACAGGTACGGCCCGCCGGTGCGGCCGGCCTGGCCGTGTTCGTCGCCCTCGTGGCCGACGCCCGGCGGCAACGCCCGGCGCATCTGCTCCAGCTGGGCGCGGGCGGCCATCTGCTGGGCGAACAGGGTCGTCTGGATACCGTGGAAGAGCCCCTCCAGCCAGCCCACCAGCTGCGCCTGCGCGATGCGCAGTTCCGCGTCGGACGGGGTCGAGTGCTCGGTGAACGGCAGCGAGAGCCGCTCCAGCTCCTCCACCAGTTCCGGCGCGAGCCCGTCCTCCAGCTCCTTCACGGAACTGGCGTGGATCTCCTTGAGCCGGACCCGGCTGGCCTCGTCGAGGGGAGCCGCGCGCACCTCTTCCAAGAGCTGCTTGATCATGCTGCCGATCCGCATGACCTTGGCGGGCTGTTCCACCATCTCCGTCACCGGGATCTCGCGGGAGTCCTCGTCCCCGTTGCCGCCGCCGAGAGCCATCCCGTCCTGGCCCACGACCAGGATCTGCGGGTTCTCGGTCGACCGTTCGTTCCTCGGCATCTCCATGCCGCCATTCTCTCGCACCCGTACACCTCACCACCGTGGTGCCCCCCTCTGAAGCTGATCCACCTTTCCGAACGCACCCGGACCGGCCGTAGACCCATCGGCCGAACCAGAAATGCCGGGCTTGTCACCAAATGTGAGGCTGGTGAGCGTCGGCCCTGACGACGACCGTGCTCCAGGAGGTCACCGCCGTGACTCCAAGGCTGCGAACCGCCTTCGGCGGTCTTCTGCTGCTCGTCCTCGCGACGATCCTGCTGCCGTCCGGCACGGCCGTCGCCCACGGCCCCGGGCCGCTGCCCTCCGACTCCGCAGGCGCCTCGGCCACCCCCGAGCCGTCCCTGGCCGGAACCGTGGCCGGTGAGGGCCGGACACGGCCGGGACGGCACCTGGGACCGGCGGTGACGGTGGAGGGCGATGACGACGACCCCGACCCCGACGACGAGGACGCGACGGAACCGGCGGAGAACGGCGCCGCGAGCCAGGCCGCCACCGCCATGCAGCCGCCCCGGGACGCCGCCGTGAACCCGACCGCGCCCCAGCCGCCACCCGTCCACCAGGCCATCGCCCCCGGCCAGGACGGCGAAACCGAGCCCGTACTGGACATCCTGCCGCTGGGCAGCGGCCTGGTCCTGATCGGCCTCGGACTCGGCCTCGCCTTCATCGGACTGCGGGTGCGCCGCGGCTAGGGGGGATTCACCGGCCGGTGCAGGGCGATTTCCTAGCCGGTGACCAGCAGGACCTTGCCGATGTGGTCACTGGCCTCCACCACCCGGTGCGCCTGCGCCGCCTCGGCCATCGGCAGCTCCCGGTCGACGACCGGACGGACATGGCCCTGGGCGATCAACGGCCACACGTGCTCACGTACCGCCGCGACGATCGCCGCCTTCTCCGCCAGCGGCCGGGCGCGCAGCGAGGTCGCGCTGATCGCGGCCCGCTTGGCGAGCAGCGCGCCGATGTTCAGCTCGCCCTTCACGCCGCCCTGCATCCCGATGATCGCGAGCCGCCCGTTGACCGCGAGGGCCTGAACGTTCCGGTCCAGGTACTTGGCGCCCATGTTGTCGAGGATGACGTCGGCGCCCGCGCCGTCGGTGGCCGCCTTCACCTCCTCGACGAAGTCCTGCTCGCGGTAGTTGACGAGGATGTCCGCGCCGAGCTCGGCGCAGAAGTCCAGCTTCTCCTTCGTCCCCGCCGTGACCGCGACCTTGGCGCCGACCGCCTTGCCCAGCTGGATCGCCATGGTGCCGATGCCGCTGGAGCCGCCGTGCACGAGGAGCGTCTCGCCCGGGCGCAGATGGGCGATCATGAAGACGTTGGACCAGACCGTGCTGACCACCTCGGGCAGCGCGGCGGCCCGCCCGAGGTCCACGCCCTCGGGCACCGGCAGCAACTGCCCGGCCGGGACGGCGACCCGCTCCGCGTAGCCGCCGCCCGCGAGCAGTGCGCACACCTCGTCGCCGACCGACCAGCCGGAGACGTTCGGGCCGAGCGCGGCGATCCGCCCGGAGCACTCCAGGCCGGGATAGGAGGAAGCGCCGGGCGGGGGATCGTAGTAGCCCTGTCGTTGCATGATGTCGGCGCGGTTGACGGCGCTGGCCACCACCTCGACCAGCACTTCGCCCTCGCCGGGCACGGGGTCGGGGACCTCGTCCCACACCAGCGCCTCGGGTCCACCGGGTTCGGGAATCGTGATCGCATGCATGTCCGCGACGCTACTCCTCGCCCGGCCGGACCCCGACGGTGGCAGTACCGGCCACTCGCCCGGTCAGGCGCGGGGCAGCGGCCGTATGTCCGGTGCGACCCGGCTGCCCGGGGAGGCCCGGACGATGGTGATCAGGCGGTCGGTCAGCTGGATGGTGCCGACGGCCGGGTCGTCGTAGCCGAGCACCCGATGGCCGCGCAGGACGCTGACCACCAGGTCGGCCGTCTCCCGCGGGGTCCTGCCGACCTCGGCCTTGACCGCCGGGCGCTCGATCAGGTCCAGGCCGCTGCCCTGCTGGATGAGGTCCTCCATGACCATGCCCGCGGCGGGGCTGAGCACGGACAGGCCGAGCAGCCGGCCGGCCGCGCTGGCGCTGGTGATGACGGCGTCGGCGCCGGACTGCTTGAGCAGCGGCGCGTTCTCCTCCTCACGGACCGCGGCCACGATCTTCGCGCCTCGGTTGAGCTGCCGGGCGGTCAGGGTGACCAGGACGGCGGTGTCGTCGCGCTGGGTGGCGATGATGATCTGCTTGGCCCGTTGCACCTCGGCCCGCTTGAGCACCTCGCTGCGGGTCGCGTCCCCGACGACCCCCGCGTACCCCTCGGCGGTGGCCGCGTCGATCACCTTGGAGCTGGGATCGACCACCACGACCTGTTCCGCCCTCAGCCCCGTCGCACAGACGGTCTGGATCGCCGAACGTCCCTTCGTACCGAAGCCGACGACGACGGTGTGATCACGCAAGGCGGACCTCCAGCGGTTCAGGCGAAATTCCTCCCGGGTGCGTTCGGTGAGGACTTCGAGCGTGGTGCCGACCAGGATGATCAGGAACAGCACGCGCAGGGGCGTGATGACGAAGATGTTGATGAGCCTGGCGCCGTCGCTGACGGGCGTGATGTCGCCGTAGCCGGTGGTGGAGAGGGTGACGGTCGCGTAGTAGAAGGCGTCGAGCAGGTCCACCGAGCTGTCGGAGGTGTCGTTGTAGCCGTCGCGGTCGGCGTAGACGATCAACGCGGTGGCGACGAGAACCAGCAGGGCCATGGCCAGCCGCTTGGTGACCTGGCGGATCGGGCGCTCCACCACTTTCGTCGGGAGTTTCACCCGATGGGTCACCAGGTGCTCGTCCGCCTGGCGGGCGATGGCGTCATGGCCGGGAAGTTTCACGTGAAACACACCCCGATACCGGCGGCCGCCCACGGCAGGTCGAGCAGTTCGGTCTCCGCCCCCTGCTGGGCTCCGCCCGGCGGTACGACCGCGAGCGCGTCGGCCGCGGCGATACCGCGCAGCATGGCGGGACCGTTGTAGTGCAGGGGGATCGCGGCGTCACCGCGCAGCACCACCGGGATCAGCCGGGTGTCGTACGGGTGCCCGTGCACCGTTTCCGCCAGGGGCAGCGTGTACGGCTCGGGCGCCGGGTGGGCGGCAAGGGTGCGCAGCAGCGGTTCGGCGAGGGTGAGCAGGCCGGAGACGGCGGCGAGGGGGTTGCCGGGGAGGCCGACGAGATGCTGGTTCTCCTTGACGCGGGCGAGCAGCATGGGGTGGCCGGGGCGCACCTTGACGCCGTCGACGAGGAGTTCGGCCCCGATCCGTTCCAGCGTGGGGTGCACGTGGTCGACCGGGCCGGACGCGGTGCCGCCCGTGGTGACGATCAGATCGGCCGTCGAGGAGGTGATCGCCTTGCGCAGGGCCCTGGCGTCGTCGCCGAGCCGGCGTACGGCGGTCACCTCTGCGCCGAGGGCGCGCAGCCAGGGCGGCAGCATCGGGCCGAGCGCGTCCCGGATGAGCCCTTCGCTCGGCAGCCCCTCGGTGAGCAACTCGTCGCCCAGGATCAGGACTTCTGCGCGGGGGCGTGGCACGGCGGTGACGGTGTCGTAGCCGGCCGCCGCGGCGAGGCCGAGGACCGCGGGAGTGACCAGGGTGCCGACCGGCAGCAACTGGTCGCCGCTGCGGCACTCCTGGCCGCGCGGGCGGATGTCCTGGCCGTGGACGGTGTCGCGGGTGGCGTGCAGCCTGCCCTGGGCGTCGGTACGGCCGTGTTCGCTGCGCAGCACCGCGGTGGTGTCCGCCGGGATCCGGGCGCCGGTCGCGATGCGGATCGCCTCGCCGTCGGTGAGCGGCTCGGGCTGCCCGTGCCCGGCCAGCACCCCCTCGTCGCGTACGTCCCAGGGGCCCGGGCCCGCCACCGCCCAGCCGTCCATGGCGGAGGTGTCGAAGGAGGGCAGGTCGGTCAGCGCGTCCAGTGGGGCGGCCAGGGCCAGGCCGAGGGCGTCGGCCAGCGGGACGGAGAGGGGGGCTCGGCGGGCGCCGGCCCGGGCGGCGCGGGCGGCGATCTCGCGGGCCTGGGGCCAGGGGGTGGCGCGGTGGCGGTGCGCCGAGGGGACGCCGTGGGCGGGCGGACCGTGGCGGTGCTCGTCCTGGGCTGGGGACACGGAGGCCGCGTCCCCAGCGGACTGCCGGGGCTCCCCCGGCCGACGGGGCTGTCCGGGCTCTCGGGGCTCTCTCACGAGGGCGAGCGCCTCCTCGACGTCGAGATCGTCGTCGGTGTCCCCGGCGGGCGCACCGGCCCGCACCCCGGGGGCGGTCATCGGCCGGGCCCGGGGGCGGGGGGTTCGGTGGCCGGGTTGTCGGCGTCGTTCGTTTCCTCCGCCCAGCGCAGTGCCAGGGCGGCGGCCTTGTGGGCGGCCTCGGCGACCGCCTCGGGGCCGCCCTTGCCCTGCGCGGCCGCGTAGCCGACCAGGAACGTGGTCAGCGGGGCGGCCGGCCTGGCCACTCCGTGCGCGGCGTCCCGGGCCACGTCGAGCAGCAGGCGGAAGTCGACGTCCAGGTCGATGCCCAGCTCGTCCTTGACTGCGGAGATCCATTCATCCAACACGTGCCCATGCTCCCTGATGCGTGCCCTGGCGTCGGCGATGTCGTCCCAGGTGTCGCAGTCGAAAGACGCGAGGGGGTCCGGGACGCGGGTGAGGTTCAGTGCGGCGGTCAGGCGCCGCAGCGGGAGGCCGGTGAGGCCCTGCTCGTCCCCGGCGAGGGCCGACAGGGCGTGCCTCAGCGCCGTCGTGCGGTAGGCCGCCACCAGGGGCTGGTCCCTGCCGTCGGCGTCGGTGAGCAGCGCGGCGTCGGCGCTGGAGGCGCTGAGGACCGACAACAGGCGGGCCACGGTGGCCTCTTCGAGGAACGGCAGGTCTGCCGAGAGGACGACCGCGTAGGCGGCCGTGCTGTGGCGCAGGCCGGCGCCGAGGGCGGCGACCGGGCCGCCGCCCGGGGGGTCCTCGCGGGTCCAGCGGACCGGGCGGGAGGTGGCACGGGGGTCCGCCACGACGACGGTCTGCTCGGCGCCCGCGCAGGCCGCGAGGACGCGGTCCAGGAGGGGGCGTCCGCCCACCCGCACGGCGGGCTTGTCGGCTCCGCCGAGGCGCCGGGCGGCGCCACCGGCCAGCACGATCGCGTCGTAGAGGGGTGAGTCGGTGGCGGTCACCTTTCGAGTATGGGGGCCGTGTGATCACAGGGAACAGACGGGGGCTGACGCGTCCCTGGCGGGCGCCGCGCTCAGAGCGTCCTGAGGAGTACCGCGGGGTTCTCCACGCAGTCCGCCACGTAGCGGAGGAACCCGCCCGCCGTTCCGCCGTCGCAGACCCGGTGGTCGAAGGTGAGGGACAGCTGGACGACCTGGCGAACCGCCAGCTCTCCGTCGTGCACCCACGGTTTGGGCGTGATGCGGCCCACGCCCAGCATCGCCGCCTCGGGGTGGTTGATGATCGGGGTGGAGCCGTCGACGCCGAACACGCCGTAGTTGTTCAACGTGAAGGTTCCGCCAGTGAGTTCCCCCGGGGTCAGGGTCCCGGCGTGGGCGGACTCGGTGAGGCGGGCGAACTCCGCCGTCAGGGACTCGGCGTCGCGGTCGTGGGCGTCCCGGACGACGGGGACGACCAGGCCCCGGCCGGTCTGGGCGGCGAACCCCAGGTGGACGTGGTCGAGTCGGACCACCTCGCGCGCCTCGACGTCGACGTAGGAGTTGAGCTCGGGGTGGCGGGCCAGGGCCGCGGTGCAGATCCGGGCGAGCAGTGCGAGCAGCGAGATCTTCGGGCCGCCGGTCGCGTTCATCGCGGTCCGTGCGCGCATCAGCTCGGTCGCGTCGGCGTCCACCCAGCAGGTCGCGTCGGGGATCTCCCGGCGGCTGCGGGAGAGCTTGTCGGCGACCGCGCCCCGGATGCCCTTGAGGGGCGTGCGGGTGCCCGCCGGCTTCGGCGGCGCGGTCCGGGCGGCGGCGCGGGCCGCGTCCACCCGCAGGGCGTCCTCGACGTCGGCGCGCAGGATCAGTCCGTCGGGGCCCGAGCCGGACAGCCGGCGCAGATCCAGGTTGTTGTCCCGGGCGAGACGGCGCACCAGCGGGGAGATCACCGGGACGGGTCCCTCGGTGGCCCGGCGGGACGGCGGTGCGGACACCCGCGCGTGGGCGTCGGCCGTTCCGGCCACGGCGCTCGACGATGCCCGGTCGGAGACGGCGCTCCCGTCGGCCAGGTCGCCGGCCGTGCTCCCGTGGGCCCGACCGGAGGCGGTGCCGCCGTGGGCCGGGGCCGCGGCCCCGCTGCCGTGCGCCTGGTCGGAGACGGTGCTCCCGTGGGTACGGTCGGGGGGCGTGGTGCGCACCCGTCGGCGCCGTGCCGGAGGGGTTCCCGTGCCGTAGCCCACCAGGACGTTGCCGGAGCCCTCCGGCTCGGGGAGCGTGGTGGCCTCGCCGACCGCGACCGTCAGGAGCGGGGCGCCGACGGGCAGTTCGGCCCCCTCCTCGCCGAACCGGGCGGTGACCACACCGCCGTAGGGGCAGGGCACCTCGACCATCGCCTTGGCCGTCTCGACCTCGACGACCGGCTGGTCGATCGCGACCACCTCGCCGACCTGGACCAGCCAGGTGACGATCACCGCCTCGGTGAGCCCCTCCCCGAGGTCGGGCAGTTTGAACTCCAGCACCTGTGCCATCAGCCCTCGGCCTCCCACTGCAGACGCGCCACCGCGTCCAGGATGCGGTCCACGCCGGGCAGGTGGTGACGCTCCAGCATCGGCGGCGGATACGGGATGTCGAACCCGGCCACGCGCAGCACCGGCGCCTCCAGGTGGTGGAAGCAGCGCTCGGTCACGCGTGCCGCGATCTCTCCCCCCGGCCCGCCGAACCCGCCCGACTCGTGTACGACGACCGCGCGCCCGGTGCGCCGTACGGAGGCGCAGACCGTCTCGTCGTCGAACGGCACCAGGGAGCGCAGGTCGACGACTTCCAGGTCCCAGCCCTCCGCCTGGGCGGCCTCGGCGGCTTCGAGGCAGACCGGTACGGACGGGCCGTAGGTGATGAGCGTGGCGCTGCGCCCGGTTCGGCGCACCACCGCGCGGCCGATGGGTTCAACGTCCGCCGGGTGCTCGGGGTTCCAGGAGTCCTTCGACCAGTACAGCCGCTTGGGTTCGAGGAAGACGACCGGGTCGTCGGAGGCGATGGCCTGCCGGAGCAGTCCGTAGGCGTCGGCGACGGTGGCCGGGGTGACGACGTGCAGGCCGGGGGTGGCCATGTAGTAGGCCTCGGAGGAGTCGCTGTGGTGCTCGACGCCGCCGATGCCGCCGCCGTACGGGATCCGGACGGTGATCGGGAGGGGCAGCCGGCCCCGGGTGCGGTTGCGCATCCGGGAGACATGGCTCATCAGTTGCTCGAACGCGGGATAGGCGAAGGCGTCGAACTGCATCTCCACGACCGGGCGCAGTCCGTACATGGCCATGCCGACCGCGGTGCCGAGGATGCCGGCCTCGGCGAGAGGGGTGTCGGTGCAGCGGGTCTCGCCGAACTCCTCGGCGAGCCCGTCGGTGACCCGGAAGACGCCGCCGAGGGTGCCGACGTCCTCACCCATGACGTGCACGGCCGGGTCGGCGGCCATGGCGTCCCGCAGGGCGCGGCCGAGGGCCTGCGCCATGGTGGCGGGTTTCACGGCGACGGTCGTCATCGGTGGCCGCCTTCACGGTGGTCGTCCTGCTCGGCCTCCAGCTCGGCGCGCAGCAGGGCACGCTGCTCGCGCAGTTGGGTGGTGGTCTGGGCGTACACCTGGTCGAAGAGGTCCATGGGGTCGAGTTCCGGATCGCGGTTCATGCGCTCGCGCAGGTCGGCGGCCATCGCCTCGGCGTCCTCGCGCGCGTTGCGGACGGTGTCCTCGTCGAGCAGTCCGCGGTCGGTCAGCTCGCGTTCCAGGAGCAGGATCGGATCGTGGTCGCGCCACGCGTCGACCTCGGCGTCGCCGCGGTAGCGGGTGGCGTCGTCGGCGTTGGTGTGGGCGTCGATCCGGTAGGTGACCGCCTCCACCAGGGTGGGTCCGCCGCCTTCGCGTGCGTGCCGTACGGCGTCGGAGAGGACCTCGTGCACGGCGGCCGCGTCGTTGCCGTCGACCAGGCGGCCCGGCATGCCGTAGCCGACGGCCTTGTGGGCCAGGGAGGGGGCGGCGGTCTGCTTGGCGAGCGGGACGGAGATCGCGAAGCCGTTGTTCTGGACCAGGAAGACGACCGGGGCCTGCCAGACGGCGGCGAAGTTCAGCGCCTCGTGGAAGTCGCCCTCGCTGGTGCCGCCGTCGCCGACCATGGCGAGCGCCACCACGTCGTCGCCCTTGAGTCGGGCCGCGTGGGCGAGGCCGACGGCGTGCGGGAGCTGGGTGGCGAGCGGGGTGGAGAGCGGGGCCACGCGGTGGGCGTGCGGGTCGTAGCCGGTGTGCCAGTCGCCGCGCAGCAGGGTGAGCGCCTCGACCGGGTCCACGCCCCGGGCGACCACCGCGAGGGTGTCGCGGTAGCTGGGGAAGAGCCAGTCACGCTCCTGGAGGGCGAGCGCGGCGGCGATCTCGCAGGCCTCCTGGCCGGTGCTGGAGGGGTAGACGGCGAGGCGGCCCTGTTTGGTGAGGGCGGTGGCCTGCGCGTTGTAGCGGCGGCCGCGTACGAGCTGGGTGTACAGCCGGCGCAGCAGTTCGGGGTCGGCCTCGGCCGCCGACCCGGTTCCCAGGACACGGTACGGTCGCTCGTCGGGCAGCAGCGGCGCGGGATCCGTCCGGGGCTGCCAGGCGGGCGGCGGCGACGGACGGTAGGCGTCGCGCTGCTCCATGACCGTCATGACGGCACCTCCTCGTGGGGGTACGGGAGACGGATCGCCTGTGACCCGTCCCACCTACCGATTGTTCGGTCGTCGACACATTTTGGCTACAGGCACCCGGAGGCTGTGGACAAACGGTTCTCCACAGCCTGGAATGAACGCAGTACGTCCATGGTAGGGAGGCGGGGGGACATGGCACCTGAACAAATGGCCGAGGGGCCGCCGGACCGTGCCGCGCTGCCGCCCGCGCGTCCGCTGGACGCCATCGATCAGGACATCCTGCAGATCCTCCAGGCGGACGGCCGGGCGTCGATACGGGCGGTCGCCGAACGCGTCCACGTCTCGCGTGCCAACGCCTACGCGCGTATCAACCGTCTCATCGAGGACGGGGTGATCCGTGGTTTCGGCGCCCGGGTGGACCACGAGCGGGCGGGCCAGGGCACCTCGGCGTACATCACGCTGAAGATCGTCCAGAACAGCTGGCGCACGGTCCGCGAGCAGTTGCGCCAGCTGCCCGGCGCCTCCCACATCGCCCTGGTGGGCGGGGACTTCGACGTGCTGCTCCTGGTGCACACGCCCGACAACCGGGCGTTGCGCGAACTGGTGCTGACCCGGCTCCAGGCCATCCCCGAGGTGCTCAGCACCCGCACGCTGCTGGTGTTCGAGGAGGAGGACCTGGACCCGGACGACGACTGACGGCGGCCGGCGTCAGGGGGCGCGCAGCCCGCCGAAGGCCAGCCGCACGACCGCGTCGGCGACCTCGCGTTCGCTCGCGCCGTGCCCGTCCGGGCGGTACCACTCCACGATCGAGTTGACCATGCCGAACACCAGCCGGGTGGCGAGCCGCACCTCGACGTCGCCGCGCACCTCGCCCTCGGCGGCGGCCGCCTTCAGCAGGTCGGCCACCCGGTGGTCGAAGTCCCGGCGCCGCTCCAGCGCCCACCGCTCGGTTGCGGTGTTGCCGCGCACCCGCAGCAGCAGCGTCACGTAGGGCAGTTCGGCGATCAGCACCTCGACCGTGCGCCGTACGACGTGTTCCAGGCGGTCGGCGGCACCGCCCACGCGCGCGTGCTCCTCGTCGAGGATCCCGAAGAGACCGTCCAGGGCACGGCTGACGGCCCGGCGCAGCAGTTCCTCCTTGCCGGAGACGTGGTGGTAGATCGACGACTTGGAGATGCCGGCCGCCTTGGAGAGGTGCTCCATGGAGGTGCCGTCGTAGCCGCGCTCGTTGAAGACCTGGACGGCCACCGAGAGCAGGGTGTCGGGGGTGTAGGTGTCGCGTTTGGCGGTGGTCACGAGGCGCCCTCCCGCTTCTCGGTCGCGTAGGCGTGCCGGTAGAGCGCGAGGGAGGGCGCGTAGCGTCCGCTCGGGTCGCGCAGGTGCAGGTCGTCGAGGAGGTCGTAGGCGAAGTCGCGGCCGAGGCGGCGGCTCCACTCGAAGGGGCCGAGCGGGTAGTTGACGCCCAGGCGCATCGCGGTGTCGATGTCCTCCTCGGTGGCGACGCCCTTGGCGACGGCGTCGTGCGCGAGGTCGACGATCCGGGCGACCGTGCGGGCCACGATCATGCCGGGGACGTCACCGATGACGCTGACCTTCTTGCCGAGCGCCTGGAAGAGGCCGACGGCCTCGGTGAGCGTCTGGGGCAGCGTGTCGTGCCCGGCGGACAGGGCGATGCGGGTGGCGCGGCGGTAGTCGAGGGCGAGGTCGAAGTAGACGACGTCGCGGAACTCCACCGAGGTCTGTCCGTCGGCGAGGGCCAGCTGGCCGCCGCTGGGCAGCACCAGGCGGGTGCCGTGGTCCTCGTCCTCCTCGCGGACCTGGATGCCGGCCTCACGGATCATGGCGAGCAGTTCGGCGGCCGGGCCCAGGGTGCCCTCGGCGACGACGTAGGCGGGCGGCCGGGCCGGTTCGGCGGTGTGCGGTTCGGGGCGCTCCGCGCCGTCCTCGTAGTCGTACCAGCCGTGGCCGGTCTTGCGGCCGAGCCTGCCGGACTCCACGAGCCGGCGCTGGGCCAGCGAGGGGGTGAAGCGGACGTCCTGGAAGAAGGCCTGCCACACGGAGTGGGTGACGGACTCGTTGACGTCCTGGCCGATCAGGTCGGTCAGCTCGAAGGCGCCCATCCGGAAGCCGCCGCTCTCGCGCAGCACCGCGTCGATGGTGGCCGGGTCGGCGGCCTGCGCCTCGTGGACCGCGAACGCCTCGGCGTAGAAGGGCCGCGCGATCCGGTTGACGATGAAGCCCGGGGTGTCCGCGCAGGCGACCGGTGTCTTGCCCCAGGAGCGGGCGGTCTCGTACGCGCGCGTGGCCGACGTGACGTCGGTGGCGAACCCGGAGACGACCTCGACCAGCGGCAGCAGCGGGGCCGGGTTGAAGAAGTGCAGGCCGACGAGGCGGGAGGCGCTGCGCAGGCCGCCGCCGATCGCCGTCACCGACAGGGAGGAGGTGTTGGTGGCGAGCAGACAGTCGTCGGCGACGATGCCCTCCAGGTCCCGGAACAGCTCCTGTTTGGCCTCCAGCCGCTCCAGGACGGCCTCCACGACCAGGGCGCAGTCGGCGAACTCGGCGAGTTCCGCCGCGGGCAGCAGCCGCCCGCGGGCCGCGTCCCGGTCGGCGGCCGTCATCCGGTCCCGCTCGACGAGCCGGTCCAGGCGGGCGCCGATCGCCGCGGCCGCTTCGGCGGCCCGCCCGGGGACGGCGTCGTACAGCCGTACCGGATGGCCGGCGACGAGGGCGACCTGGGCGATGCCCTGGCCCATGGTGCCGCTGCCGACGACACCCACGGTCCTGCTGAGGTCGAGTGCTGTCATGTGCGCGATCCTCCCGCACGGGGTTTTCCACAGATGCGGCAGGCCCCCTTGTCCCGACCGATCGTTCGGTTACTCTAGCTCTGTCCAGCTGTTTCTGCCCAGGTCATGAGCTCGAAGGGGAGCTCATCGAACGAGGAGTTGGTCCCGCATGACCGCCGAACTCACCGTGCACGAGCTGATCGCCAAGCACCGGCCCACGCTTGACCAGGCGCTGGAGGCGATCCGCACGCGCGCGTACTGGTCCCCCCACCCCGAGCACCCCAAGGCCTACGGGGAGCACGGCAGCCTGGACGCGGCGGCGGGCAAGGCCGCCTTCGAAGCCCTCCTCGGCAACCGCATCGACCTCGGCCAGCCCGGCACCGACGACTGGACCGGGGGCGAGGTCTCGCCCTACGGCATCGAGCTGGGCGTGACCTACCCGCACGCCGACGTCGACACACTGCTGCCCGCCATGCGGGCCGGGCAGCGCGCGTGGCGGGACGCGGGCGCGCAGGCGCGCGCGGTGGTGTGCCTGGAGATCCTCAAGCGGATCAGCGACCGCACGCACGAGTTCGCGCACGCGGTCATGCACACCAGCGGCCAGGCGTTCATGATGGCGTTCCAGGCGGGCGGCCCGCACGCCCAGGACCGCGGCCTGGAAGCGGTGGCGTACGCGTACGCCGAGCAGGTGCGCACCCCCGACACGGCGGAGTGGAGCAAGCCGCAGGGCAAGCGCGACCCGCTCGCGCTGACGAAGACCTTCAAGCCGGTCCCGCGCGGCACCGCCCTGGTCATCGGCTGCAACACGTTCCCGACGTGGAACGGCTACCCCGGTCTGTTCGCCTCCCTCGCCACCGGCAACGCGGTCCTGGTCAAGCCGCACCCGCGTGCGGTGCTGCCCCTCGCCCTCACCGTGCAGGTCGCCCGCCAGGTGCTCACCGAGGCCGGCTTCGACCCGAACCTGGTCGCGCTGACCGCCGAACGCCCCGGCGAGGGCATCGCCAGGACGCTCGCCACCCGCCCGGAAATCAAGATCATCGACTACACGGGCTCCACCGCCTTCGGCGACTGGCTGGAGGCCAACGCCCGGCAGGCCCAGGTGTACACGGAGAAGGCCGGCGTCAACACGGTGCTCGTGGAGTCGACCGACAACTACAAGGGAGCGCTGGCCAACCTGGCGTTCTCGCTCTCCCTCTACAGCGGCCAGATGTGCACCACCCCGCAGAACCTGCTGATCCCCCGCGACGGCATCCGCACCGACGAGGGCCCGAAGACGTACGACGAGGTGGTCGCCGACCTCGCCCGCGCGGTCGACGGCCTGCTCGGCGACGACGCCCGCGCGAACGCGCTGCTCGGCGCGATCGTCAACCCCGACGTCAAGGCCCGCCTGGAGGCCGCCGCCGGACTCGGTGAGGTCGCCCTCGCCTCCCGGGAGATCACCAACCCGGAGTTCCCGGACGCGGTGGTCCGCACCCCGGTGATCGTCAAGCTGGACGGGGCCAAGCCCGACGACGAGGCGGCCTACATGAGCGAGTGCTTCGGCCCGGTCTCCTTCGCCGTCGCCGTCGACTCGGCCGGCGACGCGGTGGAGCTGCTGCGGCGGACGGTACGGGAGAAGGGCGCGATGACGGTCGGCGCGTACACGGTCGACCCCGACGTGGAGCGCGCCGTCGAGGAGGTCTGCCTGGAGGAGGCGGCCCAGCTGTCGCTGAACCTGGCCGGCGGGGTGTACGTCAACCAGACGGCGGCGTTCTCCGACTTCCACGGGTCGGGCGGCAACGCGGCGGCGAACGCGGCACTGACGGACGGCGCGTTCGTGGCGAACCGGTTCCGGGTGATCGAGGTCCGCCGGGAGGCCTAGCCGACGCATACGACGGCCGCGCGGCGGTGCTCGGCCACGGCGGTGGTGAGGGGCGGCGCCGCCGTGGCTGGTCGCGTCCACGCGGCGGCAGCCGCATGTCCAGTCGGGCCCCGCTCCCCCTACAGGGCGCTCCAGTGGTACAGCGTCATCGCCACGCTCGTCGCCAGGTTGTAGCTGCTCACCTGGGGACGCATCGGCAGCCGCAGGAGATGGTCGGCACGCGCGCGCAGCTCTGGTGACAGGCCCGTCCGTTCGGAGCCGAAGGCGAGGATCGCGTCGTCCGGGAGCTTCGTGCCCCGGATGTCCTCGCCCTCCGGGTCGAGGGCGTACACCGGCCCCTGCGGCAGCTCGGCCACCGCCATCCGCTCCACCGCCGTCGCGAAGTGGAGCCCCGCCCCGCCCCGCACCACCGTGGGATGCCAGGGGTCGAGCGTGCCCGTCGTGATGACTCCCGTCGCCCCGAAGCCCGCGGCCAGGCGGATCACGGCACCCGCGTTGCCGAGGTTGCGGGGTTCGTCGAGGACCACGATCGGGGCGGTGCGCGGGGCGTGGGCCAGCGTGCGCAGGTTGGTCTCGTGGGACGGCCGCACGGCGAGGGCGGCCACACCGGTGGGGTGCGGGCGCGGGACCAGGGTGGCGTACGAGGCCGCGGCGACCTCGGTCAACAGCGCGTCCAGCGCCTCCCGTGCGTCCGGTGCCAGTTCGTCGGCCAGGGCCAGCGCCGCCGCCCGGTCCGTCGTGACCGCCACCGGCACCTGTGCGCCGAAGCGCAGGGCGTGTTTGAGGGCGTGGAAGCCGTCCAGCAGGACGGCCGAGCCGGCCAGCCGGGCCCAGTGGTCGAGGGGGTCGGTCATGCCCCGAAGCCTACGCGGGGCCGTTCGTCGGCCTCGCGGGAGCGCGGCGCGGGCAGCGACCGGTCCCCGCGCCGCAGGACCCGGTCACGTGCGCGCGCCGACCGGTCGCCCAGACGGTGCAGGAACGCCGTGGGCAGGAACACCGAGTCCGCCGCGATCATGGCGAGGGAGAAGAACGGCAGCCCGAGGACGACCGCGATCACCGCGTGCTCGGTCATCATCGCGGCCAGCAGCACGTTCTTGACCCGCCGGTTGAACAGGGTGAACGGGAAGGCGACCTGCACGATCACCGTCCCGTACGTCACCAGCATCACCATCGTGCCGTTGGCGGACAGCAGGTCGGCGAGGGCCGGCCAGGGGGAGAAGTAGTCCAGGTGGAGCGGGTAGTAGACGGCCGTGCCGTCCTGCCAGCGGGAACCCTGGATCTTGTACCAGCCGGCGGTGGCGTAGATCAGGCAGGCCTCGGCCATGATCACGAAGAGTGCGCCGTTGTGCAGGACGTCGGCCACGACGTCCAGCAGGATCCGGGGCTCGGGGGTGCGCGCCCAGCGATCCACCGCCCACCACAGGGCGGCGCCCGCCCAGGTCCCCCACATGACGGCCGGGACCAGCCAGCCGCCGCCGGTGCGGCCGGTGAGGGCCGCCGCGACCAGGACGAGGCCGGAGACCGCCCACAGGACAGGCCCCACCCGGTCGGTCGCCCCGGATGCCCTGGACGCCCTGCGCGCGTCCAGCGACCACACCTGGCCGCAGCGGGTGAACACCAGGTAGAAGGACATCAGGTGCAGCACGTTGTCGCCGCCGTCGCCCATGAAGACGCTGCGGTTCTGCAGGGACAGCACGCCGACCATGAACAGCAGGGAGGTGGCGCGGGTGCGCCAGCCCACCAGCAGCAGGGCGCTGGCGAGAACCGCCAGGAAGTAGAAGACCTCGAAGAATGCCTGGCTGTCGGAGGCCAGCAGCGCCGTGAAGGCATGGTTGTCGGCGGTCAGCTGCTGGGCGAGGTCGAAGCTCCAGGGGCCGTCGGGGCCGTACAGCTCCTGGCGGTGCGGGTACTCGCGCAGCAGGAACAGCAGCCAGGTGGCGGCGAAGCCGATGCGGACGACGGCCGTCTGGTACGGGCCGAGCGCCGACTCGGTCACCCGGGCGATGGCGCGGGACAGGCACAGGGCGAGGCGGCTCACCGCACACCCCCGTTCGCCTCGTCGGTGGTGACCGTCCACCAGGGCAGCACCCGGTAGACGGGGGTGTCCGAGACCTTCTCCCCGCTCCACTGCGGCGGAGGCACGTTGGTGGTGCTGGAACGCACCTCGACGCGCTGGATGGTGCCCTTCTTGCTGGTGGCGTCCTGCTCGTACATGCGCCTCACGACGATCCGGCGCAGGTACTGCTCGGACAGGGAGCCGCGTATGCCGATCGGGCGGTTGTCGGCGCCGTGCGTGGTGGCGAAGAAGTCCCAGGCCCGGCGCAGTTCGTTCTGCACGGTGTGGCTCGGCAGCAGGCTGCCGTCGATGGCCTTGCCGTCCTGCACCGACAGGTCGTTCCAGCCGGTGGTCGTCGTGGTGCCGTTCGGCATCAGCACGTCGGCGCGTACCTGCACGGCGATGTTCTGCTGGAGCGGGTTGGGCGCGAAGAGCTTCCAGTTCTGCTCGAACTCCGGGTACACCCATTCCTCGATCGCCTTGCCGTGCTGCTTGGTCACGGTGTTCGCCGGCGCGATGCTCAGGAACACCATCCCGAGGTGCACACAGGCGGTGACCGCGACCAGGGCCACGGCGAGGGCCGCGCCGACCTGGTAGCGGGGGGAGAGGGCGGCGACGCCGGAGCGGGGGGCGGGTGCCGGGCCGACGGGCTCGACCGGGACACCGGCCCGCACCGGACCGGCTCCGCTCGCACCGCCGGACCCGCTCGGACCGCCGGACCCGTGGGGACCGTCGGACCCGTGGGGACCGTCGGACCCGTGGGGACCGTCCGGCGCGTGCGGACCGTCCGGCCCGTGCCGGGCGTCCGAGTCCTCGTCGTACGCGTCCATGCCGCCCCGTTCCCCGGTCCCGCCTCATCGTCCGGACGGCCGGTCCGCAGCCGCCCGTGTGCCGCTGCCCGGCACTCGCACGGAACGGTACTCAGCACCGGCCGCCGGGCGCAGCCCCGGGAAGGAGCCGGGGCACGTGGCCGTCGCCACTCCGGAGGGCGCCGCCGACATTCCGGTACGGCCCGCCGGAGCACTCCCTCCGAGGACATCGCAGGTCAACGGCGTCGGGCCCGGTCGACCGGAGCGCTTCCGCGGGTTTTCCACAGGCCGCGGCGGACGTTTTCCACAGGCCCCACCGCCGAAAGCCGTTCCGGTCGAGAATGGCGAGGCGGCCGTCAGACGGTGGCGGCCCGTGCCCGGAGCATCCGGCGGACGGCGTCCGCGCGTTCCAGGAGGGTGTTGCGGACCACGGGGGCCGCCTGCCGGGCGGCCTGCCGGGCCTTCTCGAGGTAGGCCCCATCGACGGCGAACGGGGGGAAGAGCTGGGATGCGTAGACCATCGCCGGAATCATGCCGCCCCGGTCCAGGCCGGGAACCGCTTCCAGGTAGTGCTCGGCGAAGGGGGCGAGCCAGGCGTCCTGGCCGGCGCGCCAGAAGCCGGCCGCCACCGTGGAGACCGCGTGGACGGGCACCGCGCGGTCCACGGCCAGCCGCTGCCAGACCTCGGCCTTCGCCGCGGGATCGGGGGCGGCCGCCCGGACGGTGAGGGCGCGGACCCAGGCTTCGGGGTCGGGGTCGCGTTCGAGCAGGGCGGCGGACTCGGCGGAGGTGTCGCCGCCGAGTTCGGCCTCCCGGACCAGGGCGCGCCAGCGCAGGTCGACGTCGTCGCCGGCCTGGTCGCGCAGCCAGGGCAGGTCTTCGGCGTCCGCGGTGCGGGCGAGGCCGCGCAGGGCGACCTGGCGCCGCCCCGGGTCGGCCGCGAGCACCCGGCAGACCGCGGCCACCTCCTGGCTCAGGGCAGGGCGTTCGGCGGGCGGGGCCCAGAGTTCGGCGATGCCGATGGCGAGGTGGAGACAGGGCTCGATCACCGCGTCGGAGGTCTCGGCCGCGAGGACCGCGGTGAGGCTGCGCCCGGTCTCGGCCGCGGTGGCCTCGCCGGCCGTCAGCATGTCCCAGACGGTGGCGGCGGCCACGCCCCGGGAGATGGCCGTGGGCAGCAGGGCGGCGCCGTGGAAGAGGGTGTCGCGGGTGGCGGCGGCCGGACGGGCGGTGGCGAAGGTGAGGTCGTCGTCGTTGATGAGGAGGAGGTCGGCGGTGGCGGGGAGACCGGCGATCGGGGTGCGGGCCTCGGTGACCTCGACGCGGACGAGCGAGGTGCGCTTCAGGGCCTCGCCCTGGCGGTCGTACGCGCCGACCGCCAGGATCTGGGGGCGCGGGGTGCCGTCGGCGACCAGGGTGACGGTGTCACCGTCGTGTTCCAGCGTGAAACGGTCGGTGCCGGCCGTCTCCAGCCAGGCCTTCCGCCACCCGGTCAGGTCGCGGCCACTGGCCTCGGAGAGCGCGTCGATCAGGTCCTGGAGGGTGGTGGTGCCCCAGGCGTGCCGGGCGAAGTAGGTCGCCATGCCGGTCCGGAAGCGGTCCTCGCCGACGTAGGTCATCAGCTGGTGGAGGACGGAGGCGCCCTTGGGGTAGGTGATGTTGTCGAAGATCGACGCGGCCTGGGCGACGTCGTGGATGGGCTGGTGGATCGGGTGGGAGACCGGGCCCTGGTCGGAGAGGTAGGCCTTCAGCTTGTCGCCGGCGAGATGGCCCGCCCAGGCGTCGGTGTAGCGGGTGGCGCCCTCGGCGGCCCAGTGGCAGGCGAACTCGGCGAAGGCCTCGTTCAGCCAGAGGTCGTCCCACCAGCGCATGGTGACGATGTTGCCGAACCACATGTGCGCCATCTCGTGCAGCAGCACGACCGCGAGCAGTTCCCGCTCCGCGGGCGTCGGCTCGGCCCGCCGCAGGAATCCGTCCGTCCAGGTCACACAGCCGTAGTTCTCCATCGCGCCGCCGAACTCCGGCATGAACACCTGGTTGTAGGTGCGCTGCGGGAACGGCATCGCGAAGGCCTCGGCGTAGAAGGCGAGGCCCTGCCGGGTGAGGGTGAAGATCTCGTCGGCGTCGCGTTCGAGGACCTCGGCGAGCGAACGGCGGGCGTAGATGCCGAGGTCGTGGCCGTCCGCCTCGCGGCGGATCCCGTGGAAGGGGCCCGCGTTGACGACGGTGTTGTACGTGGACAGCGGCGGGGTGTCCGGGAAGGTCCAGCGGCGGGCGGTGCCCTGCTCCTCGACGCGCGGGCCGCCGGAGTTGCTGAGCACGGTCCAGGCGGCCGGGGCGGTGACGGTGAAGGCGTGCGGGGCCTTGAGGTCGGGCTGGTCGAAGCAGGCCCAGGCGAACCGGGCCTCGTCGGGTTCGAAGCTCGTCCAGACGTAGACCTCGCCGTCGGCGGGGTCGGTCGCCTTGTGCACGCCCTCACCGGTGGCGGTGTCGGCCTGGACGCTCTCGACGCGCAGCACGTTGTGCGCGGCGAGGCCGGGCAGCGGGATCCGGCCGTCGCCGGACGGGGTGAGCGGGGTGCCGTTCAGGGTGGCGGCGCGGACCTCCGCCGCGCAGTCGACGAAGGTCCCCGCGCCCGGCTCGGAGCAGGTGAAGGTGATCGTGGAGACAGCGCGGATCTCCGGTCCCCCCGGCAGTGCGGTGAGGTCGATGTCCACGTCGTACCGGTCGACCGAGATCAGCGCGGCCCGGTGCTCGGCCTCGGTCCGGGTCAGGCTTCGGATCCCCATGGCGTCCTCCCTCGTGTGTCCGTCCCCGTCGGCGGACAGCGGCCGACAGCGTACGACGGTACGAGCCGGCAGTCGCAGGGGTTTTCGGTTCCCTTCTTCTAGAACCTGTTCTATCTTGACGGACCGTCAGATCAGCCCACCGCCGGGAGGACAGGACCGTGGACTTCACCTTCACCGAGGAGCAGTTGGCGGCGGCCGAGGCGGCACGCGGCGTGTTCGCCGGGGTGGCACCCGACGCGGTGCCGAGCCCTGCGCTGACCACCGGAGCCGTGGCCGAGGGCTTCGACCGCGAACTGTGGGACAGGCTGGCGGCCGCGGATCTGCTGAGCCTGCTGCCCGGCGCGGAGTACGGCGGGGCCGGCCTGGACGCCATCGCGCTGTGCCTGGTGCTGCGGGAGTCGGCGAAGGCGCTGGCGCGTGTGCCGTTGCTGGAACACAGCGCGGCTCTGGCGACCGTACAGGCCTACGGGGACGAGGAGTTGAGAGGACGGCTGCTGCCGCGGGCGGGACGGGGCGAGCCGGTGCTGACCGTCGCCGCGAGCGGACGCACCGGGCACGACGCGGCGGAACTGGCGGTGACCGCACGGCGGGACGGTGCCGCATGGGTGCTGGACGGGGTACAGACGTCGGTGCCGTGGGTGTACGACGCCGATCTCGTCGTCGTCCCCGCGCACACCGGCACCGACCGGAGCGTGCTGGCGCTGGTGGCGCCCGGCGCGGACGGGGTCACGCTCGCCGAGCAGGTGTCGACCAGCGGGGAACGGCTCGGTGAGCTCCGGCTGGAGTCGGTGCGGGTCGCCGACCGGGAGGTGCTGGAGCAGTCAGGGGCCTGGGAGTGGCTGCGGGAGCTGCTCGCCACCGGGACGTGTGCGCTGGCGCTCGGAGTGGGTGCCCGGGTGCTACGGCTGACCAGCGAGTACACCGGGAAACGGGAGCAGTTCGGCCATCCGATCGCCACGTTCCAGGCGGTGGCCGTGCAGACCGCCGACCGGTACATCGACCTGCGCGCGATGGAGGCGACGCTGTGGCAGGCGGCGTGGCGGATCGCGTCGGGGGCGGCCGGGACGTTGCCCCTGGCCGGGGATGTGGCCGTGGCGAAGATCTGGGCGGCGGAGGGGGTGCGGCGGGTGGTGCAGACCGCGCAGCACCTGCACGGGGGGTTCGGAGCCGACACCGAGTACGTGCTGCACCGCTATCACGCCTGGGCGAAGCAGCTCGAACTGGCGCTCGGGGGTGCGGGGGCCCATGAGGAGGCGCTGGGCGACCTGCTGGCCGCGCATCCACTGGCGTAGCGGGAGAGCCGGAACCGGAGTGCTAGAGGACGAAACCCTCTTCGCCCGCGTCCGTCACGACCTTCCGGCCTGCCGCCTGCCACACCTGCATGCCGCCGTCCACGTTCACCGCGTCGACGCCCTGCTGGACCAGGTACATCGTGACCTGGGCCGAGCGGCCGCCGGAGCGGCAGATGACGTGGACGCGGCCGTCCTGGGGAGCGGCCTCGGTCAGCTCGCCGTAGCGGGCCACGAACTCGCTGATCGGGATGTGCAGGGCGCCCGCGGCATGGCCCGCCTGCCACTCGTCGTCCTCGCGGACGTCCAGCAGGAAGTCGCCGTCCTTGAGGTCCGAGACCTCGACCGTGGGCACACGCGCTGCGAAGTTCATGTCCCCGACGCTACCCGACCGCCGCTCCGGCCCGGCCACTGCTCCCGCGCCCGACCGCTGCTCCCGCCCGGCCGCTACTCCTGTATGAGCAGCGTGGCCAGCTCGGCCTCGCGCTCGACGACGTCCTTGCGGAGCCGCTCGCCGATCTCGTCGAGGAGGCTGTCCGGGTCGTCGGGGGCCAGCCGGAGCAGACCGGCGATGGGTCCGTCCTCCAGCTCCTTGGCGACCAGGCCGAGCAGCTCCTTGCGCTGGGACAGCCATTCGAGGCGGGCGTACAGCTCCTCCGCGCGGCTGGGCCGGCGCTCCGGCGGGACCGGACCGGCCGCCCACTCCTCGGCCAGTTCCCGCAGCAGGGCCTCGTCACCGCGGGCGTAGGCCGCGTTGACCCGGCTGAGGAACTCCTCGCGGCGCTCCTGCTCGGCGGGCTCCTGGGCCAGGTCGGGGTGGGCCTTGCGGGCCAGCTCGCGGTAGAGCCGGCGGGCCTCCTCGCTGGGCCGCACCCGCTGCGGAGGCCGTACCTCCTGCTCGGTGAGCATCGAGACGGCCTCCGGGAACAGGCCGTCGCCGTCCATCCAGCCGTGCAGCAGTTCCTCGACGCCGGGGATGGGCATGACCCGGGCGCGGGCCTCCTCGGCGGCGCGGATGTCCTCGGGGTCACCGGTGCGGGCGGCCTTGGCCTCCGCGATCCGCGCGTCCAGCTCTTCGAGGCGCAGGTAGAGCGGGCCGAGTTTCTGCTCGTGCAGGCGGGAGAAGTTCTCGACCTCGACACGGAAGGTCTCGACCGCGATCTCGTACTCGATCAAGGCCTGCTCCGCGGCCCGTACGGCCCGCTCCAGGCGTTCCTCGGGCCGCGGTGCCTGGGACTGCTCAGCTTCCGGGGTCGTCACCCGACCAGACTAGGGCCTGTCGGCGCCGACGGTGGCCGGGACCCACTCGGCGACCAGATCGGTGCAGGCCACGACCAGGGTGCCGGGGCGGCAGGCCAGCTCGTGGGTGCAGCCGTCGGGGTGCGGCAGGATCTCGTCGAGGATCACCTCGCCCAGTGAGCTCAGGTCGCAGGCGCCCAGGATGTCCGTCTGGAAACGGGAGACGCCCGTGTAGCGGACGACCAGGTCCTCGTCCGGTCCGGCGCGGTGGTTCCGGAAACGGAGCTCGACGGCGTCGCGGGCGGGGCGGCGCACGTCCAGGGGGTGCAGGTCCTGGACGCAGTGGCGGTCGCCCGGGTCGTAGTGGCGGGGATCGGTCGCGAAGGCGCGGGCACCGGGCGGCAGGCGGTCGGCGAGTTCGGGCAGCCGCGCCAGGTAGGGGCCGGGGTCGCAGCCGCCCCGCACGTCGACGTACTTCATGTCAGCACCTCCCGGTCACACCCCGTCTCCGGCTCTCCGTGTCCCCCGCGTCCCGCGCGTCCCGCGCTCGCGGCTCCCACCCGGGTTCCGTCGCGATCCGCCCCGCCCCCGCGGTTCACACGCCCGGCTCCGCCGCGATCCGTCCCGCCCGCACCGCGGTCACCAGGTGCTCGTGGTCCGCCTCCGTCAGGTCGGCGTAGGTGACCGCGAACGCGGCGATCGCCTCGTCCAGTTCCTCGTTCTTGCCGCAGTAACCGGCGATCAGGCGCGGGTCCGCGCTGTGCGAGTGGGCGCGGGCCAGCAGGGCGCCGGTCATCCGGCCGTAGTCGTCGATCTGGTCGGGGGACAGGGCGGCCGGGTCGACGCTGCCCTTGCGGTTGCGGAACTGGCGGACCTGGAAGGGGCGCCCCGCCACCGTCGTCCAGCCGAGCAGGATGTCGCTGACCACCTGCATCCGCTTCTGGCCGAGGACCACCCGGCGGCCCTCGTGCTCGACGGCCGGTGCCTCGAACCCGGCCGTGGCGAGATGCGGCACGAGCGCGGACGGCCGTGCCTCCTTGACCTGGAGGACCAGCGGCTCGCCGCGGTGGTCGAGGAGGAGGACGACATAGGACCGGGTGCCGACGCTGCCGGTGCCCACGATCCGGAAGGCGACGTCGTGCGGGGTGTGCCGGGCGAGCAGCGGATGCCGGTCCTCGGAGAGCGTGCCGACGTAGTGCTCGAGGGCCGCGGTGACGGACGCCGCCTCCGCGTCCGCGACCCGGCGCAGTACCGGCGCGGCGTCCACGAAGCGCCGTCCGCCGTCCTCGGTGGGCTCGGTGGCGCGGGCCGCGAACCGGCCGCTGGTGTTGGCCCGGGCCTTCTCCGAGACCCGGCGCAGGGTGCCGAGCATGTCGTGGGCGTCGGAGTGCGAGACCAGTTCCTCGTCCGCGATGGCGTTCCACGCGTCCAGCACGGGGAGCTTGGCCAGCAGACGCATGGTGCGGCGGTAGGCGCCGACCGCGTCGCCCGCCGCCTTGCGGCACATGTCCTCGTCGGCGCCCGCCTCCCGGCCGGCCAGCACCAGGGAGGCGGCGAGCCGCTTCAGGTCCCACTCCCAGGGGCCGAGCACCGTCTCGTCGAAGTCGTTCAGGTCGATGACGAGATCGCCTCGCGGGTCGCCGTACAGACCGAAGTTGGCCGCGTGGGCGTCGCCGCAGATCTGGGTGGCGATCCTGGTCATCGGGGTGCAGGCCAGGTCGTGCGCCATCAGCCCGGCCGAGCCGCGCAGGAACGCGAACGGGGACGCCGCCATCCTCCCGACCCTTATCGGGATCAGTTCCGCGATGCGGTCCCGGTTGGACTCCTCGACCGCGCGCACCGCGTCGGGCCGGGAGCCGTCCAGGTCCAGGCCGGCGTGGGCGGCGCGCGGCACCGCCGAGCGCAGCGCCTTGCCCTCCGCCTTCGGGGAGCCCTTCGGCGGCCACTGCGCGAAGCCCTTCGGGGAGGGCAGCACACGTGCCCCGGCCGTCCTCGGCTCTTCCCGTCCGGTCACGTCGACCGCCTCCCCCGTACGCCGATCCGCACACTCTCGAACATCAACTCGTGCAGACGGTACAGGCGGCCGCCGGAACCCGTCAGACCCTGTGGACAACTCCCCGCTTCTGCGGGTGTCCGGAGGCTGGGCGTGCAGGGCGCCGAGGTGAGCGCCGCTCGCGCTCCCGCCCTCGGAGACACCGGCGCAGCAGCTGTCGTACGACGTACGACCTCGGGGTCGACCACTGTCCCCCCGGCGGCCACCTCGCACAACGCCTCGACGAACTCCGCCACCTGCCCCACCCGGTCGTTCAGCAGGTACCCGACGCCCTCGGCCGCCGTATCGGACGTCCACAGCCAGGCTGCTGCACGGGTCCGACTGGCGCGGATACACCGGGCCACTGCAAGGCGGCCAGGAACGGCCGGGCCGCCGGCCCGTCGCGCGGGGAGTGCGGGGCCGGGCGGCGCCGGGCGGCGGTCAGGCTCCGGGGTGCAGGCCGAGCCAGCCCGGTGAGGGGTCGCCCTTCACCTCACCGAAGTACAGGGCGAAGGTCTGCTTCCAGCGCTCGATCGCCGCACGGTCGGCCATGAAGCGCGGGAAGCCGTCGAGGTTGCCGTTGGGGTACTCCCAGACGGGCTTCAGTCCGGCCGGCGGGGTGACATCGGTGCGGACCGACCAGCCGTTGGTGGCGGCCTTCTGCTGCTCGACGGAGAGCCGCCAGTTCAGGTACAGCTTGGCGGCGGTGGGGTTCTTGGCCTGCTTGAGGATCGCGGCCCGCTGTCCCCAGGACATGAACGGCGCCTCCTCGGGCAGCACCCACTTGACCGGCCCGGTGGACAGCGGCGCGCCGGAGCCGCCGATGCCGATGGCCTTCTGGCCGCTGGTGACGGCCGCGCTCGGGGTGTAGCTGCCGCGGGCGAACTGAAGGTCCTGGGTGGCCAGTCGAGCGAGCCAGTCCCAGCCGTACTTCTCCACGTAGAGGGTGTAGAGGTAGAGGACCGCGTCGTCGTCGTGCGGGTAGGAGGAGGCGATCTTCCCCTTCCAGCGGGCGTCGGCCAGGTCGAACGGACCGCTGGGGATGTCGGAGCCGACCGCGGCGGCACCGTACATGTAGCTGAAGGCACTGACCTGGACGGCGACCCACGCGCCGTGCGGGTCCTTGAAGGGAGCGTAGAGCTTGGAGAAACCGGCCGGCTTGTAGGTTCGACATCACCCGCATCGCCTGCGGCAGGACGATCCGGCGCAGCGTCCTGGCCCGGGACAGGCCCAGCGCGTCCGCCGCCTCCAGCTGCCCGGCGTCGAC
>NZ_JBEYFC010000042.1:0-30906 GCF_040634175.1 Streptomyces sp. NPDC007162 | reverse complement strand
CATCAGCCCGGACAGCGCAGTCACCTTGCTGATCACCATGGGAGACAACCCCGAGCGGCTGAACACCGAGGCATCCTTTGCTGCCCTTTGCGGAGTCAGCCCCGTCGAGTATTCGTCGGGCCGTCGGAGCACGCGCCGGCTCAACTACGGCGGCGACCGTCAGGCGAACGCCGCCCTGCACCGCATCGTGTTCACCCGGCTGCGCCACGACCCGCGCACCCAGGCGTACTTCAAACGCCGCACCCAGGAAGGCAAGACCCGGCGTGAGATCATCCGATGCCTCAAGCGGTATGCCGCCCGAGAGGTATTCAACCTGGTCAGACCGATATCCGGCGTCCCCTCGTTATAGGGGCGTCTGTTCGACGAGAAGCCTCGCCGGTGCGGTCCGACGCGGCTCTCAAACAGGTGCGTGCAACGTCCGTCGAGGGCACCGTTGCGCCCGGCTTCTCCCCTCCTGAGCACCCGAAGCAAGGAGGGGGCGCCGCCGCTGTGACGGCCGAGGCCCAGCCTGTCACCCTGGGACTCTCCGCACCCAAGCGGGAGGCGCCCTTCGCTCCTGCAAATCCAACCGCCTTGAGGAGTGTTCACGGTTCAGGACGGCATCCGCAGGGCGAGCAGGGCCACGTCGTCGGTGTTGCCGGGCGGCATGCGGCCGAGTAGCTGATCGCACAGAGTGTCGAGCGGTTCGTGGGCGAGGGCGAGGGCGTGGTGGCGCAGACGGGTGAGGCCGGTGTCGAGGTCGCTGCCGGGGATTTCGATCAGGCCGTCGGTGTAGAGCAGCAGGGTGGAACCCGGCGGCAGCGACTGCGCGGCGTTCGGTCGGCTGCCGACGGTGCTCGAACCGGCGCCGAGGAGGAGCCCCTGCCCGGCTTCGAGGTACTGCGCCTGTCCGTCCTGGGCCAGCAGGAGGGGCGGCGGATGCCCGGCGCCCACCGCAGCGTCCATGGGCCGGTGTGCGGGCTGCCTTCGAGCAGGGCGAGGACGAGGGTGGCCATGGGGACGGTGGTGATGGCGGGCAGGGCGTCGTCGAGGCGGTCCACGACAGCACCGGGTGGGCCGGGGCGGTCCCAGGCCAGTGACCGCAGGATGCCGTGCAGTTGTGCCATGCCGGCCGCGGCGATGAGATCGTGACCCACGACGTCGCCGATGACCAGCGCGAGCGTGCCGTCCTTCAGCTCGAAGGCGTCGTACCAGTCGCCACCGACCTGGGAGCCGGCCGGGGCGGGCTGGTAGCGGGCGGCCAGTTGCAGGCGGCCGAGCTGGGGCAGCGGGGCGAGCAGGTTGCGCTGCATGGCCTCGGCGACGGCACGCTGGCGGCCGAACCGGCGGGCGTTGTCGATGACCAGGCCGACCCGGCGGCCGATGTCGCCCACCACTTTCAGATCGTCGGTGTCGAAGGGGGACTCCGGGTCGGTGCGCACCAGCGTCAGGGCGCCGGCGACCTGACGGGCGGAGCCCAGCGGCACGGTGATGGCGGATGTCGCGCCCACCGCCCGCAGGAAGCCGCTGTGGACGGCGGCCAGGGCAGAGTCGGCCGGCTCGGTGACGTCTGCTTCGCGCTGCAGGACGGGATCACCGCCGTTCAATACCTGGACGAGCGGAGAGTGGGCTCTTCCCACCTCCGTCTGGGGCAGGCGCTCGCGCCAGTCCTCCTGCGCGGCGTGGCGGCCCCCCGGGCCCGTCACCGCCACACGGTGGACCTGTCCGGTACCGACCCGCAGGTCCACCGCCGCCCAGTCGGCCAGGCGGGGAACCAGCAGGCGGCCCAGCCGGGCGAGGGCCTCGTCGATCTCGAGTGTCTGACCCAGCACGTCGGTGATCTCCGCCACCAGCGTCAGCCGCTCGGTGCGGTCCTCCAGAGCCCGCGTGTAGGCCGCACGCTCCCGGCGCGTGCTGCGGTCGCCGGCGGCGTCGGTCAACAGCACGGCCATGCCCTGGAAGGCGCTGTCGTCCTTCAGCGGGGAAGCGGACCAGGAGATCGCGGTCAGACGGCCGTCACCGCGCAGCCAGATCTCACCCTCCCCCCGTGCCTCGGCTCTCTCGGCCAGGGACCGCAGTAGTGGGCACTGCTCCCGGGGCACCGGGCCGCCGGCCGCGTCCCGGTGCAGCAGGTCGTGTGCGTCCTCGCCCCGCATGGCGGCGGCGGCACGGCCCAGCAGGCGCTCGGCGGCCGGGTTGGCCGCGAGAATCCGTCCGGTGGGGTCCACCACGATGAGGGCTGTGCCCAGCCGTCGGACGACCTGCCCCCAGAAATCCGGCTCGGCCGCCGACCGGCACCGCCCCTCATCTCCCATGTCCTCCACCATGCCGCCTTTCCAGCCATGCAAACCCTCGCCGGAAACCGCGGACGCGTTGGCAGGCCGACACACCAGCGGATCGACGACTCGGAGTTGACAACGATCGGTACGACCTGCATCAACGCTATGCCCGAGCGGCAGGGAACGGGCTCGTCTCGGCCGGTCCAAGTCGTACGGCCCAGGAGTACGCCGGAGTTACCGAGGATCCTCCGAACACCGGTCGAACACTGTGTCGTTATCGGTGATCCCATACGCCGGGCCGGTTCCGGTCGGCCCGAGGCAGGGTTCGCGTCATGACTGCGACCATCTCCCGCCCGGCTTCACCCGAAGGCGGGCTCGCCCCCGTCCCTCGCCTCACGCTCGCTCCCACCGGTTCCGCAACGGCCCTGCTGGACGGCGCCTGGTGGCCGCGCTCGCGCGACCGCGTCAGCAGCCACCTCAAGGGGAGCCGTGAGGCGGCGCAGCCCCGCCGGGAAGCCGACGGGGCTGTTCCGGCAGTTGCGTTTCACCGGATCACTGCAGCCGGGCACCGGGACAGGGCTCTGGAGTACGCCGCCGGCGCCGGTGCGTCATGCTGGGGCGGTGCTGATAACTGCCAGGACCCGGGCGCGCCGCAGTGGCGCTCCTATGCCGTAGCCGGGTACCCGCATTCCTGCCTTCGGACCGGCACCCTGGTGCTCGTCGGCCGGAGCCTGCGGATGTCGCCGGGCTTTGACGTCGTGAGATCCTCCCCGGAGGGTGGCCGCTGTCGATGAACCTCCGCGCTGGCAATCGGGGCGAAACGGCATGGAAGGGATATAAGACACTAGCCTCGGGTCATGGTGACGCGTACCCGGCTGTATCACGACGGCACTCTGGTCCTGGAGGACTTTCCCGTCGGTGACGTCCCTGCGCATCTCGCTGATCCGGCGTCGGTCCTGTGGCTGGACCTGCACCGGCCCGGAGCCGCTGAACTCACCATGCTCGGTCAGGAGTTCGGCATCCACGAACTGGCTCTGGAAGATGCCGCCCAGCGTGGACAGCGGCCGAAACTCGACCGCTATCGCACCCACGAGTTCCTCAGCGCCTATGCCGCGACCGTCAGCCCGGACGGTGCGCAGCTGACGTACAGCGAGATCGCCGTGTTCCTCACCGGCCAGGCCATGATCACCGTCCGCAAGGACGACGGTCTCGACATCGAGGACGTCGTCGCCCGCTGGGACGAGAGCCCGGACCTGGCCGGCCACGGCGTCGGATTCCTGCTGCACGGTCTGCTCGACCATCTCGTGGACGGACACTTCGCCGCCGTCCAGCAACTGGACGACAGCATCGAGGAGCTGGAGGGCCTGCTCTTCGCGGCCGGGCGCCGTGAGATCGAAGCCGTGCAGCGCCGGGCCTTCGCACTGCGCAAATCACTCGTCCGGCTGCGCCGCGTCGTGCTTCCGATGCGCGAGGTGGTCAACGGGCTCATGCGCCCCGGCCTGCACCTGATCACCGACCCTCTCGTCCCGTACTACCAGGACGTCTACGACCACGTGCTGCGTGCGACCGAGTGGACGGAATCACTGCGGGACCTGGTGGCCTCGGTCATGGAGACGAACCTCTCGGTCCAGGCCAACAGCATGAATCTGATCATGAAGAAGGTGACGAGCTGGGCCGCGATCATCGCCGTTCCCACCGCGATCACCGGCTACTACGGCCAGAACCTCCCCTATCCCGGTTTCGGCCGCGAGTCGGGATTCATCACCTCCGCCGCCGTCATCGTGCTCCTGTCCGCATTGCTGTATCTGACGTTCAAGCGCAAGGACTGGCTCTGACCTGCACCGGCACCGGCGACCAGGTCCCGAAGGCGGGAAACTGCCTGGTCATCCCGGGCTTTTCGGGCCGATGAGCGGAGTAGTGTGAAGGCACCGGGAGTTTTTCGCGCACCGGCTCCGCTGCGGGTGCCGTTTCCGGTGATCGACAGCGCCGGGCCGCACCCACGAGCCCGGGGACAGGTCCGCGCCATGGCCGTGACCATTGACCGTACGACATCGAGCAGGCGCACGCCGCCGCCGGCGGCCCGGCTGTCCCTGAGCCCAGCGCCGGGCGGGCTGGACGGAATGTGGTGGCCTCGCTCCCGTGCCCTCACCCGTGAGCTGCCCACCCTGACGGCCGCGCTGGGCGATCTCTGGGGTCGTATCACGGGTGTCACCGTGCACCCGGCCTACTGGCCCGTCCTGCCGCACTGGGTGTCCGACGCCGGGCGCACCGTGCAGGTGGACTGGTCCACCGAGGAGCAGGATCCGCACAGACTCACTCTCCTCTCCGCTGACGGCCACCGGGACGTGCTGGTGATTCCGCCGGAAACCGGTGCTGACGCCGCCGCGCAGCTGATGGCAGGCGACGGCATCGATGTCCCGGCCCGGGAGCAAGCGGCAGACAGGATCGATGCACGAAACAGGGAGGAAGCCTGGGAGGCCGACGGCGGAGCAGGTCGACCGTCGTCCCTGCCCCGGCCCACCGGCTCGGCGGGGCCCTCGCCCGCTGGCGGTCGGCGGAGGTGAGATCCCGTGCTCGTCGTCGCCGTGGCCGTGCTGGTCGTCCTGATCGCCGTCGGAGTCGTTCTGATCCACCAGCTCAACGGTCAGCACGACGAACGGATCGCTGCCTTCCACTACAGCGATGTTCTGCCGGGGGTCGGGCGTCGGCCCCGGAGGCGCCGTCGGTCGACGGTGGGCGCGAGCCTTCCGATGCGCCCCACCGCGACGGCTGCCGCAAATGACATCGACTTCGGCCCGACGGACGGCAGAGGAAGGCGCGTCATGGCGATTTTGCGAGACCGGAAGACGTACCGCGAGAGGATCATGCAGGCTCTGTACCAAGCCGCCGAGGGCGATCGCCTCCTGGGCGTCGACGGGGCGAAGCTCCGCACCGACCTCGGCATCCCTGAGCAGGACATGGCCGCTGCCTGCATGTACCTGGCGGGCGAAGGCTGGGTCGTCGTGGACTGGGGGAGGGGCAACACGCCCGCGATGATCACGCTGACGCACCAGGGGATCCGGCAGATGGAGACGGAAGAGGAAGGACGTGGCTGAGCCGCCGCGTCGCTTCTCGGACCGAAGCGAACCCTCGCAAGGATCTTCATGTCGGATGAGTCCCTTTGGCGTAACGTGGAAAGCGGGTCGGCGCACGCTCACGTGCAATGACCCGGAAGGGCGGCTCCGGCGGGTATGCGCCGGAGCCGTTGCCCGTTTCCGTGAACGCGCCGTGCGGTGAGGTGCTCGCGCGAGCGTCGTGCGGAGTACGGTGAGGGAGCAGGGTCGTACGCGGTCGCATGCTCCGCGGTGGCACTGACCTTTACGACGGGCGGACATCATGGCCGACTCGGACACCTCCGATCATCTCCCCCGGCTCCTGCCGGACGCCGTTCACCGGCCCGTGAGACCGGGGACGGCCCTGCTGAGGCTGGAGACGACGCACGCGCGCGAGGGAATCCTGGACGGCGCATGGTGGCCGCGCTCCCGGGACATAGGTGCCGAGCTCCCCTCGCTGATCTCCGTGTTGACCGAGCATCTCGGGCCCATCACCCGGGTCGGTCTGGACGGGAGCGCCTGGGACGGACTGCCGCCCCGGGTGATGGTCGACGGCCGAGTCGTCCACATCGACTCCTTCCCGGTCGGTGACGACACCGTCCTCGTCACCCGGGGCGACCGGGACCATTTCTCCCTGATGCTGGTCCCTCCGGGCACGTCGCCCGACGCGGCACGCGCCGCGATGACCAGGGCCGTACGGGCCGACAACGTCACCGAGGCCCATCAGATCCTCATCGATACGGGCGGTGTCACGCCGTCTACGCCGGCCTGACACGTCCGTCGCGGATCGACTCCCCGTCGGCCTGGACCCTAGATGCGGGCGAACTTCTCGGTCTGCTGGGCGAATTCCTGAGCCATGGCGGCGCTGACCGTGGGCCTGGTGTCGCGGATCGTGTCCAGGTAGTCGTCGGTGGTGGGGGTGGTCCGGGTTCCGGTGTCGAAGGTGAGCTCGAACTGGGCCTGGGAGACGGTTCGCGCCGCATGGGCGATGTCAGCGGGGGTGAACCCCTCGCTGGCGGACGCGAGTACCGCGCTGTCGGCCTGCGCCCCCGCTCGGGCCAGGTAGCTCTCCCACAGTGCGGTCCTGGTGGTGTGGTCGGGAGGGCCGATCGGGAGGACGTAGTCGAAGCGGCCGTGGCGCAGGAACGCGGAGTCGAGCGTGGTGACGTTGTTCGTGGCGCAGACGAGCAGCCGCCCGTCCTGGCTACGGAACCGGACGATCGCTTTGAGCAGTTCGTTGACGACGCCGACAGCGGTCGCGTCCGCGCCGCCGCGTTCGCCGGCGATCTCCTCGACCTCGTCGATGAAGACGAGGACGCGGTCGAGCCGGGCGATCTCGTCGAAGCGCCGGTTGAGCCCGGTCGCCAGGCCGTACTCGGCGGCCAGACGGGCGGGGAACAGTTCGAGGAAGGGCCATCCCAGGCGGCTGGCGATCGCGTGCGTGAACGTGCTCTTCCCGGTCCCGGGCGGGCCGAACAGCATCACCGCCCGTGGCAGTTCCACTCCGTGCTGGGCGGCCAGTTCGGGATGGGCCAGCGGCAGGACCAGGCGCCGCTCGATGAGCCGCTTCTCCCGTTGCATGCCCGCGACCTTCTGCCACAGTCCCCCCGGTGGCAGCTCCGCTCCGAGCGAGGACAGCGTGCCGGCCGACTGCGGGGTCACCGGCCCGCGCTTTTCGAAGAAGACCAGCCCGGGGCGGGCGCCGAAGTCGCAGTTGCGCAGGGCGGTGGCACCGGTCTCGCCCTCGGGCAGGGCGGCGTGCACCGCGCGGACGCCGGCGGCGAAGAGCCGTTGCTCAAGGGCGGTGATCAGGGCACTGCCTAGCCCGCGCTGCCGCCAGGTGGGCGCCAGGCAGATGCGCAGGATCCATGCCCGTTCGCCCTCCACCCTGCTCACCGCGGCGCCGATCAGCACGTCGTCGGCCGTGGCCACCACAGCCGGGTGACGGGTCTGGAGGGCCGTCACGGCGTCCGAGAGAGGGAAGAGCGGCGGCTCCTCGGTGGTGCCGCTCTCCATGTCGACACGGATCAGCGCTTCGAGATCGTCCTGTGTGTAGTCCCTGACGCGCCAACCCGTCATGACCAGCTCCGCGTGTTCGGCCGTACTCCCATCATCAGCCGATGCCTGCAGGACGCGCGACAGGCGACGGTCACGAGTCCTCCCTGGTGGCACGGATCGCTCGGGCCGCAGTCGGGTCACGCCTCGTGTTCCGTTCGGCCCGTCGCTCCCCATCAGTCCGCCGGGCCTCGGCGAGGAGTATCCTTGTGATTACCGAGAGCATCTCGTACACCGGCTTCCACGCCGGGTCGTTCTCGGCGAGTGATGACAACCGGGCCGGCCGTGACCGGCCCGGGGTTGGGTCCGCGCCATGACCGCGACCATTCCGTTCACACCCGCAGTCGGAGGCCAGGCCCCTTCTTCGTCACCGCTCCGACTCACGCTGGCGCCGGTCGGCGCCCCTCCGGCCCTGATCGACGGTGCCTGGTGGCCCCGTTCGCGCAGCCTGACGGAGCAGCTCCCGGCGCTCGTCGAACGTCTCGACCCGCTGTGGGGGCGGATCACCCGGATAGCGGTGAGCCGCACGTTCTGGCCGGTGATTCCGGGAGAAGTGCCCGCGCACGGCCACATGGTGCGCGTCGGCTGGTCGCCCGCCGGGCAAGACCCGCACAAGCTGTTGCTGCTGTCCTACACGTTCGGCTGTTGGAACCTGCTGGTGATCCCACCGGAGACAGCGCCGGCCACCGCGGCCCGGCTCATGGCCACGGCCACCGACCCGTCGCGGAGCCTCACGGCGACCGGCCTGATGCGTGAGGCCGAACGTTTGCGGGCAGCGGCGGAGGCAGAGGCAGCGGCAGTGGCCGACTCGGACTCTCTCCGGGAGGCGGTCTGGGACGCCGAAGGCGGACACGACGCGCGGCGCCCCGCGTCGCGTACTCCTGACGGACCGGTCACCGGCCACATGCCAGCCCGGCAGTAGGAGTGTGAGATACATGGGCACCCTGGTGGCGGTGAGTGTGCTCCTCGCGATGATCGTCTTTGGTGTGATCGTGATTCAGCTGTTCACCGCGAGTCACGATGACCGCATGGAGACCCTTGCCTCCGGCCGTACCCGGCGGTGGCGGTTCTCGCCATGGCACCGCACGGAGAAGTGAACCCGCTCCAAGGAGGATCGCGGAGCCGGCTCCGCCGGTAGGACGTTCGTAGACATCGGCGGGAGCGTAACGGTCAGCGTGTCGTCGGCCATGTCCCCGGTGGTGCGGCTGCCGGCTCACTCCAGGAGGGCGAGATGGTCGGTGGCGCCCCCGCGTCATTCGATCAGCAGGAGCGTCGCGTCGTCCGGCGTGATCCGGCCCCGCGCCCGTTGCAGCGTGTGGGAGAGGCTGCGCGCCACCGTCCGGATCTGCCGCGCCGGGGGTCCAAGGCGGTTCACCCAGTCGATGAGCTGTTCCTCACCGAATTCCTCACCGCCGACATCGCGCTCCTCGATCAGTCCGTCGGTGAAGCACATGATCCGCTCGCCGGGCTCAAGGGTCACTTCACTGATCCGGGGCTCGTGACCGCCGAAGCCGACGGGCAGCGTCGTCGGGCCCTGCAGCCGTCGTACGACACGGTGTCCACGGATCAGCAGAGGAGCGGGATGTCCGGCGTTGACCCACTGAAGCCTGCCCGTGACCGTGTCGAGCCGCATCATCTGTGCGGTCACGAAGTGGTCGGGGCCGAACTGCACGGCGACGGCCCGATCCATGAACGCATAGATCTCCGACAGGCCGACGCTGATGCGCCGGGCATGCCGGTAGGCTCCGATGACCACCGTGGCCATCGTGGCGGCATCCAGCCCGTGGCCCATCGCGTCGACCATGGCCACATGCAGGACATCGCCGTTGAGGGCGTAGTCGAAGCTGTCGCCGGCCACGTCGTAGGCGGGTTCCAGCCTTCCGGCCGGCTCGACCCGGGGCGTGAACATCGCCAGCGGTGGCAGCAGCGACCACTGGATCTCCGTCGCCACACTCATCGGTTCTCTGCGGCGCAGCCGGAAGAACAGATCGGTGCAACCGTGCTTGGTCATCAGCATGTCGGCCACGAGCGAGGCGAGTCGGCGCAGCAGCCGCCGCTCGCCGTCGTGAATTCGGTCCAGGGTGACGGCCATGACGCCCACCTGGTCGCCACCGTCCAGCAGAGGCAGGTAGATCCGCACACCGTCGGCCTGCGGCACCTCCACGGGACGCGCTTCCCGGAAGGCACGGCCGACGTCGGAGCCGTCGATCGGCCGGGGTTCCCCAGACGCCGGCCCGTCACCCGGCAGGGGGACCAGCCACACCTGGCCGTAGTCCTGCAAGAAGAGCGAGGTCTCGCGGCCGTCGAGCCTGCCGACTGCCGTGCGACGAGCGGACCGAGCCGGTGCGGTGGCAACTCGTGTCCCTGGTCGAGCAGGACTCCCGGAAACTCCTCCCCGAAGTGCTCCGACCGGGCGGAGCCTTCCCCGGGTTCCTGTCGCTCACGGTCCGTCATCGCCGTGGCCCGGGGGGACGTTCCGGCGGATCTTCACGAAGGCGCTGTGCATACGACTCCCGACAGAGACTCACCGGCCGAGGCGGCGTGGGACTTCCGCCCGGATCGCGGGGGCCGACCCACCGACTCCCATCGAGTCGGCCGTGTGCTCGTACGCTCCGTGTCCGAGCCGCGGCGTCCGGTCGGCGCCGGCGGCGACCTCTGCCGGATCGACCTCTCCGGCGCCACGAACGTTTCGAGGGGTCCGCGCCGTCGGCCGCCCTGCCCGCGGCCCGGCTCACTGCCTGTGGGGCAGGATCCCGACTACCAGTAGTGGCGTCGACCGGCGACGGCGTGTCCCATCGCGCCGAGGATCCACAGGATGGCTCCGACGACCAGCAGGATGATCCCGATGGTCCACAGGATGGATATCCCGGTGAGGAAGCCGACGACGAGCAGAATGATGCCCAGGATGATCATGATCTCTCCTTCGGGAAACAGTGCTGAGTCCCTGCGAACTACGAGGGACTGAAAGCGCGTTGAGGTGGGACCGGTCGATCCCTTCCCTACTCCACCCGGTGTGGCTTGTGGCGGGCGACCTGCAGGCGGACCTCGGTGGGCATGTCAGCAACGCCGGTGGACCGCCGAGCGGTGCGGAGCGGGCCTTCACACAGGGCACCGAGAGTGGCGCCGGGGGTGCCCTCGGGGGTGAGGGTGAGCTTGACGAGGGTGCGGTGGCGGGCCGGTCGGCCGGTGATGTGTACGACCGCATGGCCGACCCCCGGCAGGGCACCGGCCTCGGTCGCGATCGCGTCACCGAGTGCGCGGTCGCGCAGTTCGACGCCCTCCTGCGGGGGTGTGCCGCCGACGGGCAGGGAGCCGGGGCGACGTCGGCTCAGCTGGGCGAGCAGCCAGCACAGGGCGAGCAGAGCCGCGACGACGAGGGCGGCGATGACCGCGGGCCACCACCACCAGCCCTGGCTGCTCCAGCGGACCCGGTCGGCGGAGCCGAGCAGGACGTCTGCCGGGCGGGTCAGGGGCCAGCCGGCGGGCGGGGCCAGATCGTGCCGCCGGTAGAGGTCGAGTCCGGCGAAGAGGATGAGCAGTCCGCCGCCGAGGAGGACCAGTCCGACGAGGGCCAGCAGAGTGCGGTTGAGTGCGGATCGCGGCGTCATGGCGGGCTCCGGTGCGGCGGGTCTTGCGTCAGCGGGTGCGTCGCCGCACCCGTACGGCGATGCGGGGAGGACGGGCGAGGGCCAGCCGGTCGCGTTCCTCGCCGAGGACGGCGGTGAGGTCGTCCTTCACCCGCCGGGGGTCGCGGAAGCGGACGTCCGCGCGGGCTTTGATGCGGTGGCGGCGCACCAGGACGTGCGCCGCGCCGACGCCGGGGACCCGCATGGCGGCGTCGCGCAGCAGGACGGCGGCGCCGTCGCGGTCCAGAAAAGCCCGCATGCGCGGGCAGCCGGCGGGTGAGCGCAGGGGCAACCAGCGGTGCTCCCCGGGGGTGAGGGCCAGGACGATCAGCCAGACGCCGACGGCGGCGGCCACGGCGGCTCCCGTCAACATCCAAACGTCGTCCACCGGGCGGGTGGCCAGTTCGTCGGCCAGGTGCCGTCGCCAGGCCGCCGCCGGGCGTCCCGCCCGTACGGCTATGACGTCGACGAGCGTCACGACCGCGGCCACGAGAATCACCGCGGCGACCGACGCCGCCGTGATGCGGCGCCCGGACCACTTGCGACGGGTCCGGTGGCCGCCGTCGCGCTCACCGGCCGTGAGGTCCGAGGTGGACACGTCGCGTTCGGGAGGGTCGGGCTCTTTCGTGAGCGGCACCGCGGCACGGTGCGTGGACGACGTGGAGCCGCTGCCCGGAGGATGTGGCTCGGACGTCATCGCGATCGCCTTTCCTCCACGGCGTGCCCGGTGACCCGGGCCGCGTGGCCGCTCACCGGACCCGCCCCCGGCTCGGGTCGGCGGCGGTCACCAGCCGCCGGACGGTGAGGAGTACCTCTCCCACCCGCAGCCCGGTCAGCTGGGCGACCCGCTCGGCGACGTCCTGCTGGATCCGCTCGCAGACACGGGGGATGTCGGTGGGGTAGGGCAGGTCCATGGTCAGATGCAGACGCACCGATCCGGTACGGACGGCGGCGGAGGCGTGGGGCGCCGCGGGTCCGCCCCGATCGGGCGGTACGGCGGCGCGCCGGGACTGGGCCGCGCGTGCGGCCTGGACGGCGATACGGGCGACCACCCTGTCCGGGATGACTGTGGCACCCCGCTCGGCCGGGGGCGGCAGGCCGGCGGCCGGCGCCGGTGGGCCCGACGACCCACCGGGGGCACCGGGCCGGGTCATCACCGCCGCCTCCCTGACCGGACGTCGAGGTCGCCCTGCACGACGAGGCCTACTACCAGCCCCGCCGTACCCAGGACCAGCACCAGCAGAAAGGCCCAGAAGCCGCCGAAGTAGCCGGCGAAGCCGAGGGCCATGCCGGCCGCGAGTCCGGTCGTTGCTGTGTTCATCGTGCACTCACCCGTCTCACGAGCGTCCCTCTCACCGTGATCCTCCGCTCATGCCCGAGGACACGGCGGTGGTCCCGGCAGCGGTCACCTCACGCGGCCCTCGTCCGGTTCGGTCTGCTCCCGTTCGTCGTCGGGCAGGTGAACGTCGTCGACGGCGATGTTCACCTCCACGACCTCCAGGCCCGTCATCCGCTCCACGGCGCTGATGACATTGATGCGTACGCCGCCCGCGACGTCGACGATGGAGACGCCGTACTCGACGACGACGTCCAGGTCGACCGCAGCCTGCCGTTCCCCGACCTCGACCTTGACGCCGCGGGTGACCACTCCGCCGCTGCCTGTGCCGGGGACGCGTTCCCGCATGGCGCCGAACGCGCGGGCCATCCCCGCGCCCAGGCTGTGGATGCCCGGTACCTCGCGGGCGGCCATGCCCGCGATCTTGGCCACCACCCCGTCCGCGATGGTGGTCCTGCCCCGTGTCTCGGCCGGAGCCCCCGACCCGGTGCGGCCCGTGAGCGGGCTCACGCCCGTTTCGGACCGGCCCCCGCCGACGCTGGTGATGTTGTCCGTCATGGCGGTCGCCTCGATCGGTCGCTCGGACACCGGTGCGGCGCCCTTCGAAGCGTTGGACATTACGGACGCCACATTCCTCACATCCAAAGGATGTGGCGTGCATCACATGCCACCCCGTCGGGTACACGGGTGGTCCGGTACCTTGTACGGGGGCGCCATGATCGAAAGCGATGTTCCCCCAACGCCGGAGCGCGACCTGTCGGTACGAGACCTGCCGGACCGACTGCTGGCCGTGCGGGCGGCCGAGGGGGACGAGGACTCCTTCGCCGTTCTCGTCCAGCGGCACAGCCGGTCCCTGCTGACCCTGGCCCGCTGCATGCTGGGCAACCCCCAGGACGCTGAAGAGGCCGTCCAGGACGCCTTCATCAGCGCCTGGCGCCACCTGCCGGAATACCGGCACGGCGCGGAGTTCCACACCTGGATGTACCGGATCACCGTCAACCGATGCCAGACCATGCGACACCGCCGACCGCCGCCCGTCCCTCTGGAAACCGTCGCCGAACCCGCGGCGGGCGACGCGTGGAGCCAGCCCGCCCGGACCGCCGAGCAGGATGCGGCCACGGCCGCCCTGCGCCGAGCACTCGCCGAACTGGACGCCGGACAGCGGGTCTGCTGGATCCTGAGGGAGGTGCAGGGCCTGCCCTACAAGGAGATAGCGCACGTGACGCGTACCGGCGAGCAGACGGTACGCGGCAGACTGTTCAGGGCGCGCCGATCCCTGCAGGAGGCGATGGGCCCATGGCGCTAGATGACCCGCACCTGCGGCCTCCCGAACCGCCCGGAGCCGGCGGGCCACGCAACGGCTCAGCCGCCGCCGACGTGCCCCCGTTCGCAGGCGATGAGGTACTGCCCTGCGGCCGCCTGCTCAGCCAGGTCTGGGAACAGGGGCGGGACGCACCGCCGGCCGCGGGCCCGCACCCGGTGGCCTGTCCGCACTGCCGGGAGGCAGCCGAGGGACTGGCCACGGTGAACGCGGCCGCCCGGGCGCTGCGCGACGAGGACCCTCCGGGCCTGCACGCACTCGCTCACCGGGTCATGGACGTCGTCAGGGCAGAGGTCCGGTTCGGGCGGATACTGCCCCTGGCCGACCCGCACCTGGACCTACGGATCGCCGAGAGCGCCGCGGCGAAGGTGCTGAGGCGGGCCGCGGACACGGTCCCCGGTGCCAGGGCCGCGACCTGCCGACTCGTACCCCGGGGCAACGGCACCGACGTACGGGTGACCATGACCCTGGCCGCCTCCCTCGACCGCCCGCTGCCCGACCGGGTCCACCAGGTACGCCGATCGGTCCTCCACGCTGCCGGACAGGACCTGGGGCTCACGGTGACAGCCGTCGACATCGCCGTGGTCGACGTACTGGAGCCGGGGCCGACCCTCGGCCCCCGCCTCCCGACGGGCGGTGGCACGTGATGACCGTCAGCGGCACCACCGCGCTCCTCGGCGTCGCGGCCGAGGCGGCCCTCGCGGTCCCTGGCGTGGCAGGCCTGCAACCCCGCCTTGCCCTGCGCCTCGCGGCAGCCGCCGCGCCCACCCGGGCGGACAGCACGCCGCCCGAGGCCGGCATTCGCGCCGACCGGGCGCCGGACGGTTCGGGATGGCACATCGAGGTGCGCTGCGTCCTTGTCGAGGGCCGGCGGGCGCTGGACATCGCCCGAGACGTCCATGACCGGGTGACCGCCGCCCTCATCACCCACCTCGCCACCCACGGTGTCGCGGAGCCGGTCACCGTCGCGGTCACGGTGACCGGTATTGCCGCCTGGCACGACGCGGCATGAGCGGCGGCGCGGGCCAAGCCCCGCGAACCGTCGCTCCTTCGTGCTCTCGTTCAACCCATCGCTCCGCATCGGTCCGCCGGGCCCCGACAAGGAGTACCCTGGTGATTACCGAGAGCTTTCCGTACACCGGCTTCCACGTCGGGTCGTTCTCGGCGATTCACGACAACCGGGTCGGCCACGACCGGCCCGGGGTTGGGTCCGCGTCATGACCGCGACCATTCTGTTGACGCCCGCGGTCGAAGACCGGACTCCTTCTTCGTCGCCCCTCCGGCTCGTCCTGGCACCTCTCGGAACCGCTCCGGCCCTGATCGACGGTGCCTGGTGGCCCCGCTCCCGCTCCCTGACGGCGGAGCTTCCGGCGCTCATCGAGGTCCTCGATCCGCTGTGGGGGCGGATCACCCGAGTAACGGTGAACCCCACGTTCTGGCCCGTCATCCCGCGAAAGGTGCCCGTCCAAGGGCACGTGGTGCACGTCGGCTGGTTCGAGGCCGAGCAGGACCCGCACAAATTGCTGCTGCTCTCCTATACCGTCGGCCGCTGGGACCTGCTGGTGATCCCACCGGAGACAGAGCCTGCCATCGCCGCCCGGCTGATGGCCGCGGCCATCGACCCGTCGCGGAGCCTCACGGCGACCGGCCTGATCCATGAGGCCGAAGCCTTCGTCGCGGCAGTGGCAGCGGCCGGTGGTTCGCCCTCGCTCGCGGGCCGCGGACGATGTTCTGCGCCTGCGGTCCCTTCTGTCCCTGCCCGATGTCGAAGCTGACGCGCTCGCCGCCCGCGAGTTCCCGGTAGCCGTTGCCGTTGATCTCGGAGTAACGGGCGAAGACGTCCGGGCCTTTGTTGTCCTGGGCGATGAACCCGTGTCCGACGCACACCCGGAACCGCTCGGCCTCCGGAGGCGGGCTGGTGCATCCTGACCCGCCTGTGCAACGTTGCAAGGACAACCAGCCTGGTCTGGTGAGAGGCCCCGCGCCGCCCTTGAAGGTCATTCCTCTCGGTCCGGGAGGTGGTGCGGGTTGTCCCGCTCGGCTTTACGCGGCCCATGCCGCGTGCTTGATGCCTTCCTCACCGGAGGGCGTGATGGGCTCGACCCCGAAGATCGAGGGGCGAACCATGAACGACTTCACCGTGGCGACACAGCGGCACCCCGACCGCACCGTGATCACCGTGACCGGGGAGATAGACCTTCAGACACGATCAGCGGCGAGACGAGCAGGGAAGAGCCTGAGACCGACCAGCCCGACCGTGGTAGCCACCGCACCGGGCAACAAGGCGCGCGTGTGCCGGCCGCAGGGATGTGGGTATCCGGCTGCCGCCTCGCATCCGGCACACCCACGGACGCGGCCCATCGGCCGGGAAGGACACGCCGACAGCATGACCGCGCATACCCCGCCCCGTCCGCCGCCCCCCGCAGGCGGCAGTGATTTCGCCCGCCTGTCGAAGAAGATCGCCGAGGCCGGCCTGATGAACCGGCGCCCCTGCTCCTACATGGTCCGCTCCATCGCCGTGGCCGTCGCCTACGCCGGGGGCTGGGGGGCGTTCGTCGTCATCGACGCCGGCTGGTGGACCCTGGCGGTCGCCGCGTACCTCGCCGTGATGTTCGGGCAGGTCGCTCTGCTGGCCCACGACGTCGCCCATCGCCAGGTCTTCCGCCGGCGCCGGCCCAGCGAGACGTCCGGCCGCATCGCCGGGGCCGCGATCGGCATGGGCTACGGATGGTGGCAGGACAAACACACCCGCCACCACGCCAACCCCAACCACGAGGACCTCGACCCCGACATCGCCCCCGACCTGCTCGTGTGGTCCCAGGACCAGGCCCGCGCCGCGACCGGACTGCCGAGGCTCCTCGGCCGCCGGCAGGCGCTCCTCTTCTTTCCCCTGCTCCTGCTCGAAGGGGTCAACCTTCATGTCTCCAGCGCGCGAGCACTGGGCAACCGCGCCCTGAAGAACCGCGCCCTGGACGGCACGCTGCTCTACGGGCACACCGCCGCCTACCTGACCGCAGTGTTCCTGGTCCTCCCGCCAGGCATGGCGATCGCGTTCCTCGCCGTCCACCAGTGCCTGTTCGGCCTGTACCTCGGCTGCCTCTTCGCCCCCAACCACAAAGGCATGCCGATCCTGACCGGCAACGACCACCCCGACTTCCTGCGCCGCCAGGTCCTCACCGCACGCAACGTACGCGGCAGCTGGTTCACCGACCTCGCCCTGGGCGGCCTGAACCACCAGATCGAACACCACCTGTTCCCCAGCATGCCCAGCCCCCACCTGCGCAGGGCCCGGCCCCTCGTCCGCCACTACTGCCAGGACCTGGGAGTCGACTACCTGGAAACCGGACTGATCGCCTCCTACCGGCAAGCACTCGCCAGTCTCCACCGAGCAGGAGCGCCACTGAGGCGCGCCCGTACCAGCACCGCCCACGTATGACGCCCATCTGCCCCAGGGGGCCGTGTCACCCTGCTCTGCCCGATCCGCGGGGCCGAACCCGCAGCCGACCCGTCAGCGGGCGGGCGAGAACAGGCACCGCCGCCGCTATGAGCGGTGGCGCCGTCGCGTTTTACCGGCCGTTCACCGGCGGCGCTGGGTAGCGCGCTGTCGCCCGGGCAGGCGTGAGGGCAGGTCTTCCACTGACCGGCACCCCCCAAGCGGGTCCCTTCCAGTGGGTCACTCGTCGGCTGGCCCGCTGAGGGAACACTGCCCGACGACATCCGCGAGGCTCTCGATGCCGCTGTCGCGGCCCACTGTCAGCAGGCGACACCATGGCTGCCCCTCTTGAAGACAGCGTCTGGCTGGGCGGGAGGCGCAGGGTGGGAAGACCGTCGGCCGGCGGGGCCAGGCCCTGCGCCCATGTGGAACGGTCGTTACCGCCGGCACTTGTCTTCGGGTACGTCGGTCTCGATCTTCTCCTTGCGGACCTCGCCGGTGACGGTTTCCGCGTCGGTGCGCTCGTCGGTGGTGAGGCGGACCCGCTCGACCGGCCCGGCCTCGGTCTCCACCCCGGGCCGCTCGGCGTGCAGCGTCACCTCGGGCCCGGCTTCGGTGATGTCCGGGCCTGCCGTGGCCTCACAGCTGGATTCGGTGACCGGTTCGCGTTCGACGCGTACCTCTTCGTGGCGGACGGAGACGCTCTGCTGCACATCTTCGGTGACGACGTACATGCGCAGCCGGGCCCGGCCGAACTCCTGGCGTTCAGTGCCGATGTGCATCACCGGTGGCTTCCGTGCCGGTGCTGGTGCCGGCGGTTCCGGTTTCGGCGTCGGTGCGGGCCCAGCCGGGCGGTGCCGGGCTGTTTGGCCTGTTGCCAGGCGGCGTCCCAGCCGATGCCGTAGTGCTCGTACAGGCGATGTTCTTCGTCCTCGGACAGGTGGCCCCCGGCCCCTGCGTCAACGGTGGGGGCGTCCTTGACCTTGTCCTTGGCGTAGCGGGCGACCTCTAAGGCGGCCGGGTCCGGGCTCGGGCTCGGGCGATGAGTATGGCGACGTCGTCGTGGTCGTCCGGATCGCGCAGTGCGTCCAGGAGCCGGTCGCAGGTCTCTTCCGAGGTTCGGTCGGGGACGTGCAGCAGCTGGAGGAGGAGGTCCAGGCGCTCGTCGATGGCGTGGTGGCGGGTCTCGACCAAGCCGTCGGTGTAGAGGACCAGTCGGTCGCCGGGGGCCAGGCCGAAGGTGGTGACTTCGAAGGCGACCCCGCCGACCCCGAGGGGTGCGCCGGTGGGCAGATCGAGCAGTTCGGGGGGCTCGCCCGCGCGTATCAGCACCGGGGGCAGGTGCCCGGCGACAGCGAGGTGGCACAGGGCGCGGTGCGGGTCGTAGACGGCGTAGGCGCAGGTGGCGTACTGCTCCAGGTCAGCGGTGATCTTGTCGAGGTGGTGGAGCACCTCGGTCGGTGCGAGGTCGAGGTCGGCCAGGGTGGAGGTAGCGGTGCGCAGGCGTCCCATGGTGGTGGCGGCGCTTATGCCGCTGCCCATCACATCGCCCACGACCAGCGCGACCTTGTCCTCCACGAGAGGGATGACATCGAACCAGTCGCCACCGACTTCGATGGTCGTCCCGGCGGGCCGATATCGGGAGGCGACCTCCAGGCCCGCCTGCTGCGGTGGAAGGTCGGGCAGCAGGCTGCGCTGGAGAGTGACCGCGGTGTTGCGTGCGCCTTGGTACAGACGGGCATTGTCGATGCAGACCGCGGCTCGCTCTGCCAATTCACAGACCAGGAGGAGGTCGTCGTTGTCGAAGGGCAGCGGGCTGCGGGCGCGGGTGAGGCCCAGGGTGCCGAGCACCTCGCCACGGGCGATCAGGGGCGTCAAGAGATAGCTGTGGATGCCGGCGCGGGCCAGGATGGCTGCGGCCTCGGCGTCCCGGGCGATACGTGCCAGGTCCCGCTCGCCGACGTGGGGTATCAGAATGGGGCGGCCGGTCCGCACGCACTGAGTGGCCAGGCGCTCCGCGCCGTAGCTGGCGAGCTGGCCGGGAGGGTCGGCTGCGCGTACGGCCTCGGTGGGGTACGCGGCTTTCACAGCAAGGGCCCGGAAGAGTGCTCTGCCTGTCGCGGGTGCCGTCGGGTGGCGGTCGTTCAGGATGGAATCCAGGATGTCCACCGCCGCCACGTCGGCGAGCTCGGGGACGGCGACGTCGGCCAGCTCGCGGGCGGTCTGTTCCACGTCCAAGGTGGTGCCGATACGGGCGGAGCCGTTGGCGATCAGGGCGAGACGCTGCCGGGCGCGGTGCCGATCGGTGACATCCACCAACATGATGGCTACCCCGAGTACCCGGCCGCCGGGACCGTCGAGCCGGTAGTAGGAGACGGACCAGGCATGATCGTTGTCGGGGTCGGCGGGAGTGCGTCCCACGCTGTGCTGGTCGATGATGGGCTTTCCGGACGTGAGGACTCGCCGCAGCGCGGCCTCGACCGCGTCGACCTCCAGGAACGGCAGGGCCTCGCGGACTCGTCGCCCGAGGTGGTCTTCGGCAGGGACGCCGTTGATCTGCGCCAGCGCCGGGTTGACGGCCACGTACCGCAGGTCGGTGTCCAAGACGGCCAGCCCGATCGGGGACTGCGAGACCAGCCGCGTGGACAGGGCCACGTCCCGTTCCACCTGACGCAGGATTGCCTCGTCGGTGGCGATGCCCAGGGCGTAGTAGTCACCCCCCGCGTCCAGGAGTCGCATGTTGCGGAACTCCACCAGCCGGCTACTGCCGTCCTTGTGCCGGACGGGGAAGGCGCCGGCCCATCCCTGTCCCGTCCTCATGACCTCGCTGAACAGCCTGATCATCACGTCCAGGTTCTGCTCGTGGACCAGCAGCCGCGCCGCGTACTGGCTCAGCGCCTCCGCCGCGGTGTAGCCGAACAGCTCCTCGGCCTGCGGGCTCCACAGCACGATCCGACCCTCGGCATCCAGCAGCACAGCCGCGACACTGAGCAGATCCAGCAACTCACGCGGCTGTCCCGGCCCGGAATCCGGCTGGTCACCCTCGGCACCGAAGGGATCGGCTTTCCTCATCCAAGCACTCCCTCCGCCTGCCAGCCCGACACGCCGCCCTGCGCCGGCTTCAGGCCGTGGCCAGTGTCCCCCGCACCTCGCAGTGCTTCCATGGTCCCCCGGATCCGGGCGGCCGCACGGTCGCCCGATACCGTTCGTCGCGCCCCAGGCCCCAGCAGCTGGGCAGCGCCGAAAAAGCTCCGACCTCCCGGAAACAGGCGTGGGCGGCACGGGCGACGGCGAACCGGCTGCCCCCGATCGGGATCTCGTTCTCAGCGGTCAGGTACCACCAGGCCACACGCAACGGAACGATCCGGCGGGGCGGCGGCTGCAGCAGCGCAACACCCCGACCCCCAGTCGGCCAAACGCCGCCACCGCACCGGCGTTCCCCGAACGCCACCAGCGCAGGCCCATCCCCCAGGCACCGAGCACGACGGCCTCACCTGGCAGCGGGCACCGTGCCTTCGCCGAAAAGCGCGACCTCGGCCACGGTGACGTCCAGGCACCGCCGGACATGGCGAGCGGGTGCCGCTGGAGCCGCGGTCGAATCTGACGAAGAGGAAGGCGTTGCCCGTAGCGACTGAGGGAGGGCACGCGCCCGGAGGGCCCCCTGCCGACACGGCCACGAGTACATGCCGGAGAACGTATACCTGGGCTCTCGTCGGCAGGGTCCGGCAGTGCCGGAGCGGAGTAAGGCCCGCCAGGTCCACCCCGGCGATGTGGCATCTCGTGACAGATGAGAGGGTCAGGCGGGTGAGTGAGACACCGATGAACACCATCGGCGTCCAGTCCTTTCCTCTCGGGCACGAAACCGCAGGTCAAGGTCTTCAGATCCGGGAGAGCCCGCCCAGTTGGTGACAGCTGCGTGATAGCGGGTGATACGGCGGAGCCTCGTCGGGAACCATCCCGGCGGGACTTTTGGGGAGTTTGTTGCGGCCGCCGGTGACCTGTCGGCCTACGCGGACGCCGGTCACCCGGCCTCCGCGGCCGGAAGTGCATCTACTCGACGTCGGTCGGGCGTGGCAGCCGGTGGCGAGCAGCAGCCGTTCCTCCGGCTTCTCCGCAGCGGTTCGGGTCCCGTGCTGCTGGCGGTCGGCGATTCGGCGGCAGTGACGCGGCCGATCGGGGCCTTGGCGAGCGGTCCCTGGAGCGGTATAGGAAGGCCTGCCCGAGCAGCCGACCCGTCGTCCGAATGTACTCCCCGGTGCGAAATACTCTCCGGATGAGTTCACGCACTTCCCCGATCAGCCGGCCGATCACGATACGGAGGGCCGTCGCGCGGGATGCCAAACGGCTCACGCGGCTCGTGCGTGGCTCAGGCGCCTACGAGGGGAAGTACGCAGCCGCAGTCGCGGGCTACCGGGTCGGTCCTGATTACATCGAGACCCACCGCGCCTTTGTGGCCGTCGGCGCCGACGAGCATGGAGGCCGGGTCCTCGGGTTCTACTCGCTCGTCCTCGCTCCACCGGAGCTCGACCTGCTGTTCGTCGCCGACGAAGCGCAAGGACGGGGTATTGGACAGCTGCTCGTGGCGCACATGCAGTCCGAGGCGCGTGCCGCAGGGCTCGACCGTGTCAAGGTCGTGTCGCATCCTCCTGCCGAGGGCTTCTACCACCGCGTTGGTGCGGTGCGGACCGGGACCGTGTTTGCGAACCCGCCCGTCGTGCCGTGGGACCGTCCCGCATTCGAGTTTCGCATTCCTTCGGGGTAACGCCGTGTGCCGGTGGGTGGGGCACCGGCTTCGCCTGCATGGTGGCCGGCTTGCATCAGCCGCTGAACGCCCCGCGCTCCGTGTGTGCCGTCGCCTCTGCCCTGGCGTGGTGATCGCCTGCGCCAGCGGCCTCCCCGGCGAATTCCTCACCTCCGGCACCCCCCGGAGCACGCCCCCGGGGCGCAGCGGCACGAATAGTCGGCATGTCGGTACAGGAAAGGAAAATGACAACGTCACAGTCCGTTTCACCGGTCCGTACGCACGACGGCATGGCACATGATCGACAAGTCGTGTCCCATGGCAGCCTTCGGATCTGACAACGACGTGGATCCGGAGGTAACCCGCCCATGGTGGTGATCATCAATCCCACAGTGAGGAGGCGCCGTCTGGGGGCCGAACTGCGCCGACTCCGCCAGGACAGCGGGCTGAAGAGCACGGAAGTGGCCGAGCGGCTCATGGTCTCCCAGCCCAAGATCAGCCACGTGGAGAACGGCCGGCGCGCCATCAGTCCCCGCGATGTACGCGACCTTTGCGCCATCTACGGGGTGACGGACCAGCAGGTCGTCGACTCCCTGATGCACATGGCCCAGGAGTTGGGAAAGCAGGGATGGTGGAGCGCCTACGGCGAGCACCCCCAGAGCGTCCATATCGGCCTCGAGACGGACGCCGCCTCGATCCATGCCTACGAGCCCATGGTGATCCCCAGCCTGCTGCAAACCCCTGCCTACGCCAGTGCCGTCATCGAGGAAACGATTCCCCCGGTCACTGCCGAACAGGCCGCCCGGCGTCTCAAGCTGCTGCTGCGCCGTCAGCACCGGATCTACGACCCCACCTGCCCGCTGCGTCTGTGGGTCGTCCTGGAGGAATCGGCACTGCGCCGTGTCGTCGGCGGTCCCGACGTCATGCGTGAACAGCTGGAGCATCTGAACGCACTCGGTGCCGAGCCGCACATCACCGTGCGAGTCCTCCCCTACACGGTGGGCGCCCACCCGGGCCTCTCAGGACAGTTCTCCATCCTGCGGTTCGCCGACGACCCGCAGACAGGGGTGGTGTACCTGGAACGCTTCACCAGCGACTTTTACCTGGAAAGGCAGTCTGCCGTACAGCAGTACGCCATGATGTACGACCACCTCCAGGCCCGAGCCCTCAGCCCGGACAGCACGCACGACTTCATCACCGAGGCCACCAAGTCACACATCGACGCGGCAAGCCGCCCGTGAGTACTCTGACGGCCTCATCGAGGGAGTTGCACCCAACACGCTCTCCAGGTCTTCGTCCGGGGTTCGGTGGGGGACGGGGATGTTCTGACCTGCGGCGGAGCGACGGGTACCGGCACTTTTGAACGGCGTCGGACAGGGGCGCGCGCTCCGACGCGTGCCGGGCCTCGGGGGGAAGCGGGGCGTTGCCATCGGTGCCAGCGGGTGGGGGCGGGCGGTGCGGCCGGGCGCGAAGGCTGCCCTGGTCGACCAAGGCTTCGAAAGCGCCGTCGTTGCACATGGGGAGAAGGTGGGCATCGACGTGGAGATCGCCGAGCGCAACCCGGCCCAGAGCGGGTTCGTGCCGACCCCCGAACAAGGGATTGTGGAGCGCGCCTACGGGATCTTGATGCTGCACTGCCGGCTGGTGCGGGACTACGAGCCGGCTGGTGCGGGACTACGAGCACCTGCCGCGCAGTTCGGAGTCGCGGGTGACAAGCCCTGCTCGGTCTCGACCAGGATTCCGCGCTCGGTAAGCCGCTTGAGCTTCACGCGGGTGTTGTTGATGTTCTTGGGCGCGATCTCCATGTCCATCGCCTCGCACACCTGCCACGCCCGCAGCGGCGCACACCGCCATGATCTGCGGGTAGGCCGGATGGCCGGCGGTTTCGGGGGCGGCGTCGCGGGCGGCTGCGGATCGGGCAGCTCCAGCAGCGTCTTGCGGGTGATCCGGACCTCCTCGGCGGGTCGGCCGAGTTCGTCAAGCCGTGCGGTCAGCCGCGTGATCCGCTCCCTGGTCGTCCCGGCCGGCGCGGCCGTCTCCCGTTCCCGCATCTCCGGTCGTGCCGGTGCCGCCGCGAGGGGCAGCTTCCCGCCGGTCAAGCGCTGTGCCAGGCCGTAGTGGTGGCCCTGGTCGGTCGGCGCAGTATCACCGCGGTCATCCCCAGTACCCCTCATCGGAGTGACCCCCAGGCGGCTGTCTTGTACCCGTGGGCGCGAAGCCCCTGAGGCGCCTGCTCGGGTGAGGTGGTGCGTCAAGGACGGTCCTGGTACTCCGGCTGCACGGCCCTCGCTCTGACGGCACACGGGCCCGCACAGGGCCAGTTCCGATCGTGTCGGCGTGACGTCACACGGAAGCCGTCAAGGCGCCACACCAGCGGCTACTTTATATAGATTTGCGTGACTTTGTATGGAGATCGGGTAGATCTGCCATGCCTCGGCCGACTACCGGCCCGGGGTCGCTGCAGAGGGTGTGGCCGGCGCCCGTCGGCGTGCCGCAGGCCGGCTGGAGGAGTCGAGTGTCCGAGCAGAACACAGTCGAAGTCGAGACCGCCCACGGAAGGGTTTCCGGGCTGGTGGGGGAGGGCAGCACCCGTTTCCTGGGTATCCCCTACGCTGCCGCCCCTGCCGGCGACCTGCTCTTCGCAGCCCCCGTGGCACCGAAGCGATGGCTGGGTGTACGCGCCGCGCACACCCTCGGCGCCACCGCACCCAAGCCACCGTTGGGCGGCCGGTTGGGAGAGATCACCTCCGACCCGGACGTGGCAGGTGAGGAGTGGCTGAACCTGAATGTCTGGACGCCCGATCCGGCCGCTTCCGGCCTGCCGGTCCTGGTGTGGATCCACGGCGGCGGGTTCACCACAGGCTCCTCGGCCGTGCCCAGCTACGACGGTGCCACCTTCGCCCGCGACGGCCTGGTGTGCGTCAGCTTCAACTACCGGCTCGGCGTGTACGGCTTCGGCTATCTGCCCGACGCGCCCGCACCGGCCAACCGTGGCCTGCTCGACCAGATCGCCGCCCTGACCTGGGTGCGCGAGAACATCGCCAAGTTCGGCGGTGACCCGGACAACGTCACCGTGGCCGGAGAGTCCGCGGGCGCGATGAGCATCCTCGCCCTCCTCTCCCGCGACGACGGCCTGTTCCACAAGGCGATCGTGCAGAGCGGCACCGCCCACCTCGGTCAGACCCCCGCCGACGCAGGCAAGGTCCTCAAGGCCGTCGCCGACGAGCTCGGGGTCGAGCCCACCGCCCAGGCCCTGGCCGGCGTCGACCCCGAAGAACTGCTCAAAGCACAGAACATCATCAGCGCCGACGTCAGCCAAAGCCCGGACCCCGGCAAGTACGGCCCCAGCACCATGGCCTCCTGCGGCCTGGCCTTCATGCCCGTCGTCGACGGCGACGTGCTGCCCCGGCGTCCCATCGACGCCATCGCCGACGGCGCGGGCAGCAACGTCCCGCTGCTGATGGGCACCACCACCGAGGAGTTCCGCCTCTTCATCGTCACCACCGTCCTGGTGGGCTGGAACCTTCCCGTCCTGTACGACAAGCACCTGAAGGCATACAGCGTCCCCGCCGGCTCCTGGGACGAATACAAGAAGGGTGGCACCAGCGCCTACCCCCGCGACGCCGCCTCCGGAGTGGCATGCGCGCTGCTGAGCGACCGCATGTTCCGCATCCCCACCTACCGCATCGCCGAAGCCCGCGCCACCGACGCCGCCGCCCCCACCCACCTGTACGAATTCGGCTGGCGCTCCCCGGTCACCCCCAACAACCTGCAGGTCAAGATCGGCGCCTGCCACAGCGTCGACCTGCCCTTCGCCTGGGACACCCTCGCCCTGCCCGACAGCCAGAAGCTCACCGGCCCGAACCCGCCCCAGGCCCTGGCCACAGCCCTCCACCAAGCCTGGGCCGACTTCGCCAAGACAGGACAGGTCTCCTGGGACGCCTACGACACCACCAAACGCCCTGTCATGACCTACGCCCGCAACAACAACGCCACCACCAACCAGGTCGTTGAGGACCCACGCGAGAGCGAACGCGAATGGTGGGACGGCCACCCCGCCACCAGCTGACCCCAGGCGGCCCAGCCGCCGTTCGCCTCACCCATCTCATCGTGGCCCCCGCCGACAGCGGGGGCCACTTCTCCATGCCGCAGCGAGCTTCGAGCACCACCACCGCGATCACCAGGCCCAACACGTCAACGGCCAGGCCGCGCGTGCAGCCGGTATTTCTTGCCGCGTCACGCCCCGTCGACTGGGCCGGGGCCCCGGTCGCCGCGTGCACGCTCCGGGTGTCGAGCACCACCAGGCTCGGGTCCGCCTTCCGCCTCGCCTTCTCCCACACCTGCCGGCGCAGCAGGTCGTGAAGGGCGTGGCCGATGCCGCCGTCGCGTCGCTCGGTGGAGTAGTACCTCACCGCGCCGACCGACCACCCCCGAGCCATCGGAACTGACATGGATCTTGGGACGACCCCGATACCCTGCACGTGGAAAGTGCCCTCCGCCTGGACCGACAGAACCCCTCAGCAAGGTTCACCGTCCCAGGTCAGGAAGGCACTTTCGCGTTTCCACCTCGACAGCCGCCAAACCCGAGCGAAGCTGCGAGGCCGGTCAACACCTCCCACACAACGGGGGAACCTGACTGGGGAGCAGCGTGGGTGGTTGCTGGTGCCGTGACCTTGGCCGGTGACAGGCGTTATTGGGGTTGGCACGCGTGCACCGGTGTCCTGTGGTGCCCCGGCTGCTTTCCTCGGCTCAAGCTGGGGGACCACAGTGCGTTTGGCCCCGGTGGCACCCAACCACGGTGCTCTACCCGGTCCGGCAGCCCAGAGGGCGACGCCGAAGGCATCTGCTGCCCTTGCGGGGGCTGAACGCCGTGATGCACCGAGCGGCCGGCGAGTTGGATTTCCGGTCGTGCAGCGGCACCAAGTGTCGGCCTCAGCCGGTATGTCCTGACTGCGGAGGTACCAGTGCAGCCTCTGCGGGAGTCGGAGTCTGTGCCTTCCTGACGTCGGCCCACGGGACAACTCGCCGCGACAGCTGCCCCAAGGACCGGTAGAAGCGGTCCGGAAGGAACACGGCGTCCGCGACGATCATCGCGCCGGAGAAGAGCGGCAGGCCCAGGAACACCGCGATACCCACGTGCATGCCCAACAGCACCCCCAGGACGGGGTACTTGAGCCTGCCGAACAGGACGAACGGGAAGGCCACCTGCAACAGCACCGTCAGGTAGCAGGCGATGGCGATCAGTACGTCGTGTTCGTCCGCCATGGCGGAGAGCGCGGGCCAGGGCTGGAACAGGTCGAGATTCAGGGCGTAATGGAGGGCGGTGCCGTTGCCCCAGGAGGCACCCTGCACCTTGTACAGGCCTGCGGATCCGTAGAGGAAGCAGACTTGGGCGGCGATGACGAGCATGCCGCAGTTGTGCAGCACAGTGATCACTGTCAGGCGCGCCTCGCGGAGGTGGCGTCGCAGCTCGCCGGATGCCTGGTCCAGCGGAAGCCGGACTGCCTTGCCGGCGGATGCCCGGAGCCGGACCCTGCGCGCGTCGAGAGACCAGCGTCGCCCGCTTGCGGTGACAACGAGGTAGAGGGCCATGAGGAGGATGAGGTTGTCCCCTCCGTCCGTCATGAAGATCGCCCTGGCGTGGAACGACGTCACTACGACCGCGAAGAGCACGGACACCGCCCTGGTCCGCCAGCCCAGCATGAACAGTGCGGAGATGACGATGGCTGCCCCGTAGCAGACCTCGAAGTAGGCCCGGCTGTCGGACAGGGTGAGGATGCTGGCCCAGCCGGTCTGGTCGAAGAGCTGCTTGGCCAGTGCCGGCGTCCACGGTGAGCCGGGACCCCAGATCTCGTCGCGGTGGGGAAACTCGCGCAGTAGGAAGGCGAAGTAGAGGAACCCGTACCCGATGCGCAGAACCGCCGCAGCGTACAGGGAGATCGGCTGCTCCAGCAGGAGCGTGAGGAGCGCAGCGACACGGACCGGCATGTGCTGAGGCGCCTGTGCGCCCGCCCGCTCCGGGCCGTGTCCGGACTGCGACGACGTGGTTGCCGGGGCCGATGTCTGCTCAGCCTGTTGCATGGCGGGCCGCCTTCCACCAGGGCAGGTAACGGGTGTCGGTGGGCCGTGGTGCGGCCGTGCCGGAACCGGGGCCGCCCGCTGCGGGCGGCGCGGCGATGGGCAGGGTGATCACCCGCAGTTGGATGGACTCGAATGCGCCGTGGCGATGTGCGGCGACGCGATCCGCTGCGATGTTGCGCAGGTATTGCTGGATCATCAGAGCGCGTTGTGAGTGCGGATGGTCGTCGCCACCGTGTGTTTCGAGGTAGGAAGTCCAGGCCCGGCGCAGCATGTTCTGTGCTGTGTGGCTCGGGAAGGGGTCGTGTTTCACCGCGGCTGTGTCGACGGCGGTCAGGTCGAACCAGCCGCTGACTACGGCGGTGCCGTCCGGGGCGGTGTGCATGGTCCTTGCCGAGATCTGCCGGTTGGCCGACTCCGGGTCCGGGGCGAAGAGCCGCCAGTTCTGCTCGAACAACGGGAAGACCCAGGCGTTGATCTGTCGGCTGTACTGCCGGGAGATGGGATTCGGCGGTGCCACCTGCAGGAAGACCAGGAGCACGTGGACCAGGGCCGCCGCCAGGCACAGGACCACGGCGACTTGCACTCCGGCCTTCAGGACGACGGGCGGCTCTGAAGACGCTGGGAACGCAGTCGGTCTCCCGCTCTCTCTCTGTACGGTCGGCCTGACGCCCGCCCGGTTCAATTCGTCAGCATCTGCTGACGCAATGCCACCCCGCACGGCCCTATCCGGTCCTTCCGTCCCGACTTCTCTCACCTGGTTCTCCTGAGCTTCCGTCTGCGGCGTGCGGCGGAATCGATGACGATCCGCGCCGCACGCCACCCGTCCTACCCGCGCACGTGGGTGGCTGCCTACGAGCAGTCACCCCGTTGGAGTGGGTCGCGCATGCTAGGCAGGGTCACAGCCGTAGCTGTCGTCCTGGCCAGGCTTGTCGCCGTATTCGTTGTGTTCGGGTTTGCAGCCGTGGCCGTTCCCGCCCGTGGTGCCGCCCGTGGTGCCGCCCGTGGTGCCGCCCGTGGTGCCGGCGGTCGTGGTGCCGCCCGTGGTGCCGGCGGTCGTCGTACCGGTGGTGCCGCCCGTGGTGCCGGTGGTGCCGCCCGTGGTGCCGGCGGTCGTCGTACCGGTGGTGCCGGTGGTGCCGGCGGTCGTGGTGCCGCCCGTGGTGCCGGCGGTCGTCGTACCGGTGGTGCCGGTGGTGCCGGCGGTCGTCGTACCGGTGGTGCCGGTGGTGCCGGCGGTCGTGGTGCCGGTGGTGCCGGCGGTCGTGGTGCCACCCGTGGTGCCGGTCGCGCACTGCGGCCGGGTGATCGTGTTGGTGTCCAGCGTCACGGCACCGTTACGGGCCAGCGCCCGTCCCTCGATGGTCGCGCTCGTGGTGGCAGTGATCGAAGTCATGGCCAGGATGTTGCCCACGAAGGCGGTGCTGGTGCCAAGAGTGGCCGAACTGCCGACCTTCCAGAACACATTGCACGGCGAGGCACCGTTGATGAGGGACACGCGACTGCTGGACGCCGTCGTCAGACCCGAACCGATCTGGAAGACCCAGACCGCGTTGGGGTCCCCCTGGGCATCCAGAGTGAGGGTGCCGGTGAGCCCGAGAGTGGAGGAGGCTGTGTAGACGCCTGGAACCAGCGTCAGGCCACCGGCGTCCGGGGGAAGTGCCCCGTCGGAGGGCTGCCCGGCAGCGTCGTTGTACGCCGTGATCAGGTCGGTCTGGGCGTCCTGAGCCACAGTGTCCGCAGAGTGCAGGGTCCCGTTCACCACGGCGGGCGGCCCGTATCCGCTGATGGACGTTCCCGGAGACACTCCGACATCCCCGGTGATCACCGAGGGGCCGGTGTTGGTGGTTGCCGAACCGGCCAGTACCGCGAAGCTGTCCGCCCGGCCCAGATCTACAAACGTGGCGAGAGCACTTGCCTGGGTCGGCGACACAGCGACTACGACAGCGGAGATCACCACGGCAAGTACCGCCGCGATCCATACCGACAAAGTGCGCCGCAGAGGCGCGACGGGGATATTGAGCGTCATCGAAGGGCCAGCTCCTGTGAGGGGGGATGGAGACGTATTTGGCGGTTCTCGGTCACACGGAATCGCCTGTCTCTGCCGCTGGAATATTACGCAGACGCATGCCTCAACTTGCAACTCATGCACCTGGTTTCGCCCAACCTGGCGAGCCGATCACAAATGCTCAGAAAATTTTTAATAGGCCGAATGGTCGTGCCTGCTTAGCCGAGACGGCCGACATGGTGGCGCCACTTCCCAGGTCAGCCCAGGTATCAAAGAAATTCATGCATCCGCAGCCCCTCGGCCGATACCGCCCTCATCCGACCCCCGACACCTCACCGGCGTGTTGAGCAAATGAGCAGCTCCGCGATTCTCTCCGGAGGAGAGTCGTAACCGGCGGAGCGGAAGGAACGCCGCGAGAAGACCAGGAAGGCTTTGCATGAGACCAGGGAAGGGAACCGGCCTCTGCGCGTCACCGGAGCGGTACTTCCCCGCAATCCAGGTACCGCGAAGGGGACTTCACCACAGCCGCACCCGTCTTTCGGTGACGACCTGATCCGTTGACTAGGCCACCGGCAAGGATCGCCCTGACGCACCAAGGCCCTCGGCGCACGGAAGCACCGAGGAACAAGAGCACGGCAGACATCAGTGATCATTTGGAAGGGCAGCCCATCCACCGCCAGACTGTGGCGTATGAGATCCACGACGCCGCCCTGCGTGCTCGAACAAGGCCACGTCACGGTGCGCGACATGGTGACCCGTCAGCCCGGGCCCACCGATGGCCCGGACTGTCCCGTGTGCGGCGCCGTGTCTCGTCATGCGCTGTGCTCGGCGCCCGGCGTTCCGCCCACGGCGTCGGCGTCATGACGACCGCGGTCGTCGTCGGTGGCGGGCCCAACGGGCTCGCCGCTGCGGCCCTCCTCGCGCGGGATGGCCTGGACGTCACGCTGCTGGAGGCCGC